>JAEZBU010000393.1 GCA_023426855.1 Pseudomonadota bacterium
CGCGCGATCTCGGCGGTCATTTGCTTGCGCAGCGCATCTTCGCTTTCCTTCGCGGCTGCTGCGGCGGCCTCGAATTGCGTCATGAGCTCGGCGACTGTGGACGTCATCGTTGAACCTCAGGTGTGGCTGGCGGGGAAGGATGGGAGTCGAACCCACCTGGGACCGTCTGACGGCCCCACCCGGATTTGAAGTCCGGTCGCCCCACCGGGAGCGGGACTTCCCCGTCTTGTGTCTGCGCGGCCTCCGGCGCGAAAAACGCAACGCGAGCCGGATTGATGCGGCGCAAATCCTGTCGGCGGATGGTAAATCCGTGCCGATCAAAAAACTCCAATATCTGGATAGCGACTTTCCGGCCGTTATCCAAGCGATCGCGGAAATCGGCGGCAGTGAACCTGCCCTCCGGCGCATGGGCTGCGACGTCGATGGCGATCTCGGCCATGGTCTGCACGGTGGTGCGCAGGAAGAAATGGTCGTGGGCAACTTCTTCCACGTCGCCGCGCCGAGCGGCCATGCGCATCAGCCGGCGCACCGCGCCTTCGTCGATGGTCATCGCTTTCGCGATATCGCGGACGCGGGGCGGTCGGTACGGCTCGGCGGCGAGACGCGGCAGGATGAGCGCCCACAGCCGTTCCTCCTCGTCGGAAAAGCGCACTTCGTGACCTGGGCGCCGGACCCAGGTGCGATCGATGACGACGTCTCCTGTTTCGGCCAACTTCCGCAATGCAGTCGCGAACAGCGGTGCCGGAACCGTGGGCTTCTCGCCTTTGCGCAACTGCTCCATGCCGATACCGGGCAGATCAGGCCGCTCTGCGTGGAAAGCGTCGAGCATCGCGCCGATGCGCTGTCGGAACAGCTCCCACGCCGCGCTTGCAGTTGCCATGCGCCCGCCCGATGTCGGCAGCACGATGAGATTGAGCTCAGTCTTCAGTCGCGCTGCGGTGTCGGCTCCAACGGCGCGATCACGGATAAACGTATCAAGCGCAATCCATTTATTGCCCATGGTCAGAATGCGCGCGAGCGCTTGCGCAGGATCTGGTTCGGATAGGGCGTCGATTTCGGCGCGACGTTCCGGCGTGCGGCGGCGGCGCTCCGGTGCGCGCAGATCGATGAACGCACCCCCGCCGACGGTACGGCTGGACGAGGTATCGCGAATGACGAAGCGATCGTGAGCGGCGGCTGCCAGCGGGCGTTCGAGCACGAGCTGCACGTATTCGGTTTCGCCCGGCTTGATCGGCTGATCGCGCAGGATGACGACGCGGCCAGGTACTTCGGCGGCGGCGTGATGCACCTTGACCGGGAACCACTGTCCGATGGGGCGCGGTTCAGATGCGAGCACGCGCAGGCGCGCATCGATACGTGCGGTGGGTGCGTGCAGGACAGGATCGAGCACGACATCGCCGCGGCTGATCGCGGTCTTTGAAATCTGCGGCCCGCTGAGTACCAGAGCGCAGCGCTCGCCCGCCGTCCCGCGTTCGGCTGCTTGGTTCTGCGCCTTGATCGACCGCACGCGTGCTTCAAGCCCGGACGGACTGATCAGCACGTGATCGTCAACGCGGACGGAACCCGACAGCACTGTGCCGGTGACGGCCGTGCCCATTCCGGTGAGCGTGAAGCAACGATCGACCGCGAGCCGGAACAGTCCGTCGGCGTTGCGCGCGGCTATCGTATGGGCGGCGGCATCCAGCTTTTCAGTCAGCGCATCGATGCCTTGGCCGGTGATCGCCGATACGGGGATGATTTCAGCGTCGTGTAAGCCTGTGTCAGCGAGCGTTGACCGGATTTCGTTGGCGACGACTGCGAGCCGGTCGGCTGGAACGAGATCGCATTTGCTCAACGCCACCACGCCGCGCGTCAGGCCGAGCAGGTCGATGATGGCCAGATGCTCGCGGGTTTGCGGCATCACGCCGTCGTCTGCGGCCACGACCAGGATCACGAAATCGATGCCTGTCGCTCCGGCCAGCATGTTATGCACCAGCCCTTCGTGGCCGGGCACGTCGATGAAGCTGATGGTGCTGCCGCCTGGTCGCGGCCAATGCGCGAAGCCGAGGTCGATGGAGATGCCGCGCGCTTTTTCTTCCTTCAGCCGATCGGTATCGACGCCGGTCAGGCGGCCGATCAGCGCGGTCTTTCCGTGATCGATATGGCCTGCCGTGCCGACGATCATCGCACGACTTCCTCGAACGCGAGCGGCAGGGTTGCGCGCTGTTCAGCCTCACGGCGTTGCTCCGGTGAGCACCCGGCATGGACGCCGGGATAAAAGCGGTCGGCGAACTGGCTGCGACCGATGCGGGCACGGATCAGCCAGGCGAGGGCTGCCACTTGGTCCTGTTCGACGCCGGCGCCGAGCTGATGTGCTGCGCCGAGCATGGCTTGACCATCGGGGTCATCGCGAAGCGCCGCCATACGCCACCAGCGCGCCGCCGCCTCGACATCGCGCTCAACGCCGAGCGCGTTGTTATATAGCAGCCCGATACGCGTCATCGATGCGGCGATGCCCTGATCGGCCGCTTTGCGCGCCCACTGCATCGCTTCGGCGTAGTCAGGCTCGCGATGATCGCCTTCGGTCAGGATCCACGACAGCATGTCCTGGGCGAACGGCTCGCCCTGCTTGGCTGCGCGCGCATACCATTCCTCGGCAATCGAGCGTTGCGGCGCGCCGTCTTCGCCGTTGAAATAGAAGTCCGCCAGGAGGCGTTGGCCGAGCGCATCGCCGGACTTTGCCGCAAGCGTCAGCCATTGCAGGGCAAGAGCAACATCGCGTTCCACACCCAGGCCACCGACGAAACAACGGCCAATCTCGGCCTGCGCGCGCGCCACGCCGGCATGCGCGTCCCTCACCCAGATTGCCAGGGCTGCATCATAGTCGCCGCGCGCGGCAGCCGCGGACGCTTCGGCCAGCCGCTTATCGACCGCACCAGTCGTGGCGGCGGACTCCGGCGACTGTCCACCACGCCAGATCATGCACCGCTCTCCCGCACGCTGAGGCGCGGCAGTTGCGCGATAAACCCGGCTTCATCATCGAGGCAACGCACGTCGAAGATGAGTGCGCCATCCTTGATGTGGCCGATCACTGGGATCGGCAGGCTGCGGAATGCTACCGCAAGGGCGTCGAGCTTGGTGCCGGCCCCTTTGCGCTGCGCCGGTTTGCAGGCGATGCCAGCGCTCGGCAACGTTGCCAGCGGCAGCGCACCGGAACCGATCTGGCTTTCGCAGTGGATGGCGCTGACGTCATAGTCATCGCCCGCGGCTTGGGCGATTGGCGCGGCGAGGCGATGGGCAACGATCGACAGGTCCTCGCGCTTGGCCACGAAATAGCGAAGTGTCGGGAGCGTTTCCGGCAGGCGGTCGGGATCGCGGTACAACTTCAGCACGGCTTCCAGCGCGGCCATGCGGATCTTGTCGAGCCGCAGCGCGCGCTTCATGGGGTTACGCGCCACGCGAGCGACGAGATCCTTCCGCCCGGCGACGATGCCGGCCTGCGGCCCGCCGAGCAGCTTGTCGCCAGAGAAGGTGACGAGGTCCGCGCCTTCCGCGAGAGAGTCGCGCACGGTCGGCTCAGGCCGCAGCCCGTAGGATGACAGATCGACCAGCGCGCCGGAGCCGAGATCATGGATGAACGGCACGCCCGCTTTGCGCGCCAGCGCGCTGAGTTCCTGCGCGGAGACCGATTTGGTAAAGCCCTGAATCAGGTAGTTCGATGTGTGCGCCTTCAGGATGAGGCCGGTATCGTCACTGAAGGCCTGCTCATAATCCTTCAGGTGTGTGCGATTGGTCGTGCCGACCTCACGCAAGTGCGCCCCGGCACGCGCCATGATGTCGGGGAGGCGAAACGCGCCGCCGATCTCAATCAGCTCGCCGCGCGAAACGATGGCATCGCGACCCGCGCCGAACGTGTTGAGCGTCAGCAGCACCGCGCCCGCGTTGTTGTTGACGATGGCAGCATCTTCCGCGCCGGTCAGTTCGCGGATCAGCCCGCGCACGTGGTCGTCGCGTTCGCCGCGCGCCGCGCCGCCGACATCGAATTCCAGCGCAACCGCGGAACGCATGGCATCGACAGCCGCGGCGATGGCGCTTTCCGGCAAAACGGCGCGACCGAGATTGGTATGCAGGACGGTGCCTGTCAGGTTGAACACACGGCGCAGGCTCGGCGCGTCGTCGTGTTCGAGGCGTTCAAGAGCCGCCGCCGCGATGGCTTTGTCGTCCGGTACGTCACCGCCGTCAGCACGCACCGCCTCACGCACTTCGGCGATCGTGGTGCGGATGGCGTTGACTGTGGCGTCATGGCCAAAGCGGGATATAGCGACTTCACCCGTCGAGCTGCGTAGCACCTGATCGACGGAGGGAAATCTCATGGCGCGGTTCGCGCGTGTGTCGGTCATGGGCGCGTCGCCTCGCGATCAATAGCCCAGCAGGAACGGGTTTTGCCCGCCTCGCTTCCAGCCTTCTTCGGCCATCAGCATGTCGAGCCCCAACGAGGCGACATCGTCGGCGAACGGATCAAGCGCCGCATCATTCACCTGATAGAGGATTTTCACGTAGCTCTGACACGTGTCGCAGGTCTCGGCTTTGATGGCATCGGGCTGGCCGTCGATGGTGCTGTATGAAATGCCGCCGGTGGAGCTGCACAGCACGCATTTCACGCGCACCACGTTCCACATCGTGGCGCACAGTGAGCAAGTGCAGAAGCGGGTGTTATGCGCGCGTGGCCATCCGACGACCGAACTGGTCATCGGGCCGCTGCCGCAGGTCGGGCAGGCGCTGTCAGCGACCGGCTTCAGACTGTCGCCGTCAAGCTGGGCGGCGAGGCGGGCGAAATGAACCTGCAAGGCCGCCAGGATCAGCACGCGCTGGGCGAGATCATCTGCGGGCTTGTCACTTATCGCGGCAACGATGAGCGCGTGACGTTCCTCATGGGACTTGCCCTGAAGTGCCGAGATGGCGTTGCGGGTAGCCGGTGGCAGATCAGCCCCGGAAAGACGCGTCAGGAGCGTGTCGACGGTGACGTGCAGCGTGTCATCGACATCCTGCAAAGCACGCGACAGCGGCGGCATGCCGTGCTCCAGCGCCTGACATATACGCGCGAAGTCGGGCAGGTGAGGGGTCGGGAGCTCCGGCAGCATGTCATGCTGGGCGCGCGCGATGGTGGCGAGGAATCGCAGGTACGGTTCCAGCGCATGGCCGGGCGCTACGGCGTCCAGTCGTTTCGCGCGCGAACTGAAAACAGAAGATGGATCGGGGAGAACAGCGAAGGGTGGCTTCGCTTCCTCCCCGATATTCATGAGACCCTGTTTCGGGCCGCCAACTTCAGACATGAGCACCTCGGACCGAGGATAAAACGTGAGATGAGTACTATTACTCGGCAGGCGTGACATTAGGGCGTTCGATCTCGCCCTTGTCGATCTCTTTGCGCAGCCACTTGCGATGATGGCGGTATCCCCAGCCACCGGTCACGAAGCCACGCGTCATCGCCGAGAGTGTACCCCGCACCCAGATCGCCGCGTAAACGTGAACAATCCAGATGGTAATGGCCAGAACAGCAGCGCCTGCGTGCAACAACGCAGCCATGCGCAGCTGGTCAATGGTCGCTTTGAAGCCCAACAGCCCCTCGAAGTAGGCAAGCCCCGGTTCCCACAAGCCGATACCCGTGATGAACAGGACCGTCACAAGGATAGACTGCGACCAGAATACGAACTTCTGACCGGCATTATATTTGCCGACCTCGGGCAGATAGTGATCGTTCGCGGTCAGCACATGACGGATGCGGGCCAGCCAGACGAAATCGGTTGTTTCCGGGAGGTTCTGCCAGAAGAAGCGGAAGAACAGCCCCAGGAAACTCACCACCAGCACCACACCGATCCAGGGATGGAGCCAGCGCACGACAGCGCCGCCGCCGAACAGCCCACTCAGCCAGAACAGGCTGGGATGGAACAGAGACAGGCCACTGAGCAGCAGCAGCACGAAGCTGATCGCCACGATCCAGTGGTTGATGCGGGCCAACCCGGAGTAACGGCGCACACGAATGTGCGCGCCGTCGTCCTGCTGGTGAGCCACGACTTTGTCGGTCATGACTTTCCTCCTGCCATTTTATCCGCGCTCTCCTCGTCTTCCTTGGAGACGCGGTTGGGCCCTTGCAGGACGTGATGGATGAGACCTGCAGCCGCCGTCAGGCCGATGACCGCCATGCCAGCATATTTGCTGACACCCTTCCACATCTCGACGATCGGGCTGATCCTCGGGTTGTTCGGAAGGCCGGCATAGATCTCCGGTTTGTCGGCGTGATGCAGAACGTACATCACGTGCGTGCCGCTCACCCCGGGCGGATTGTAAAGCCCGGCCTGGTCGAAACCGCGGGATTTCAGGTCGGTGATCCGCTTATCCGCGAGGCCGACCATTTCGTCCTTGGTTCCGAAGGTGATGCAGTGCGTCGGGCAGGCTTTGGCGCACGCCGGCTGTTGGCCGACGGCGATCCGGTCCGAGCACAGCGTACATTTGTACGCCTTGTGATCGACCTGGGAGATGCGCGGGATGTTGAAAGGGCATCCCTTCACGCAATAGCCGCACCCGATGCAGTTTTCTTTGACGAAATCGACGATGCCATTGGCGTATTGCACAATGGCGCCCGGCGCCGGGCAGGCCTTGAGGCAGCCCGGATCTTCGCAATGCATGCAGCCATCCTTGCGGATGAGCCACTCGAGATTGCCGGTCGTCGGGTTTTCGTACTCCGTGAAACGCATCAGCGTGAACATGGTGGGCGTCAGGTCGTGGGGGTTATCGTAGACTCCCACGTTGACGCCGACCGGCTCGCGCATGTCGTTCCACTCCAGACACGCCGACTGGCAGGCCTTGCAGCCAATGCACTTCGACGTGTCGATCAGCTTCACCACTTCGATGCCGCGATTGGGCTGCGGCGTCGCCGTCACCGATGCCGAGCGGCGGATGACGTCGAATGGCTGAAACGTTGCCATGGTTTCGTCCTCCCTATGCCACTGGGCCGGTTGTCAGGGGCTCGATATCCACCAGGAACGCTTTGTATTCCGGTGTCTCGATGTTGGCGTCGCCCACGTAAGGCGTCAGCGTATTCGCGCCGTAGCCCTTCTTGGTTGCGCCGACAAAGCCCCAGTGCAGCGGGATGCCGACGATATGGACGGTTTTGCCGTCACAGATCATCGGTTTGATGCGCTTGGTAACGACCGCCTTGGCCTTGATAGACCCGCGCTTCGACCAAACGCGCACCCATCCGCCCTTCTCGATGCCTTTCTCCTTGGCGAGCTGCTCGGAGATTTCCACGAACAGTTCCGGCTGAAGCATGGCGTTGACCTGCACGTGCTTCGTCCAGAAGTGGAAGTGCTCCGTCAGCCGGTAGGTGACGGCCGCGTACGGGAACTCGCTTGCGTCCCCGAACACTTCCATGTCGCCCTTGAACACGCGCGCCGCCGGGTTGCCCCGGATCTTCGCGGCGATCGGGTTGTCGATCGGGCTTTCGAACGGCTCGTAGTGTACCGGGAACGGCCCGTCCTTCATCATGCGGCGAACCCACAGGCGCGCCGTGCCTTCCGGGTTCATGATGAAGGGCTGGACAGCTTCCGGCCGTGCGGTCGGTGCGATGTCAGGCACATCGTAACCCGTCCACCGTTCGCCGTTCCACTCAACCAGCTTCCGCTTCGGATCCCAGGGCTTGCCCTGCAAGTCCGCGGAGGCGCGATTGTAGAGGATGCGACGGTTGGCGGGCCACGAGAACGCCCAGTTGGAATAGGCGCCCGTGCTGTCCGGATCGTTATTGTCGCGCCGCGCCATGATGTTGCCGGCCTCCGTGAAGCAGCCGGCATAGATCCAGCAGCCGCACGCAGTGGTTCCATCATCGCGCAGAACGCCGAACCCGGGGACCTGCTTGCCCTTTTGAAGAACAAGCTTGGTCGGATCTGCTGGATCCTGCACGTCCTCGATCACGTAGCCGTTCAGTTCCTTGGCGATCTCGGCGGAAGCCGGCTCGTTCGGGTCCTGATAGGGCCAGTGAAGATCCCGGATCGGATCGGCAAATGCGCCGCCTTCCTTCTCGTACAGCTCCTTCAGCCTCAGGTGGATCTGGCTCATGATCCAGACGTCCGTCTTGGCCTGTCCTGGAGGTGTGCCGCCAGGCCAGTGCCACTGCAGCCAGCGCGAGGAATTGACGAGCGAGCCTTCATCCTCGGCGAAGCACGTGGTCGGAAGCTCAAACACTTCCGTTTGGATCTCCTCGGGCTTCGACGGATTGAACTCGCCGTGGTCTTCCCAGAACCGCGCCGTTTCCGTCTCAAGCGGATCCATGACGACCAGGAACTTCAGCTTAGCCAACGCTGCTTTGAGCTTGCCCTTGTTGGGGAAGGACAACAGCGGATTGAAGCCTTGGCAGAAGTACCCGTTCATCTTGCCTTGGTGCATCAGCTCCCAGGCACGCAGGACGTCATAGGTCGGCACGTCGAGCTTTGGCAGGTAGTGATAGGCGAAGTCGTTTTCGGGGGTCGCAGCGCTTCCCCACATCGCCTTCTGGAAGCTCACGAAGAACTTCTTGTAGTTCTGCCAGTAGCTCATCTGACCCGGTCGCATCGGCTTGAAGCCGCGCGTCGACATGTAAGTCGACAGGTCTGCCTCACGCTCGCTGGGGATCGTGAGATAACCCGGGAGCAGATTCGACATGAGCCCGATGTCGGTCAGCCCCTGAATATTGGAGTGACCGCGCAACGCATTCATGCCGCCGCCGCGAATGCCGATGTTGCCCAGGATGAGCTGCAGCATCGCCATGCAGCGGATGTTCTGCGAGCCCTTCGAGTGCTGAGTCCAGCCAAGCGCGTACATCGACGTCATGGCCTTGTCGGGCGCTGACGTCTCCGAGATCATCTTGGCGACCGTGAGGAATTTCTCCTTCGGTGTACCGCTGATGCGCTCGACCATTTCCGGCGTATACGTTGCGACGTGCTGCTTGAGCAGGTTCCAGACGCAACGCGGATGCTGCAGCGTCTCGTCGACGACAACAAATCCATCCGGGCCGGTCTCGTATTCCCAGCTTTCGCGATTGTAGTCGCGTTTGGCCTCATCGTACCCGGTGAACAGGCCGTCCTGATAGCCGAAGCCTTCCTTCACGACGTAGGTCGCGTTGGTGAAAGCCTTCGTATACTCCCACTGCACCTTGTCGTTCTGGATGCAGTAGTTGATGACGCCGAGCAGGAACGCGATGTCCGTGCCCTGGCGGATCGGAGCATAATAATCAGCAACGGATGCCGAGCGTGTGAAGCGCGGATCGACAACGATAAGCTTGGCGCCACGGTTCGCCTTGGCCTCGGTCACGCCCTTGAACCCGCAAGGATGCGCCTCGGCGGCGTTACCGCCCATAATGACCACGAGATCCGTGTTCTTGATATCAGTCCACGAATTCGTCATCGCACCACGGCCGAACGTCGGAGCCAGACTGGCTACCGTCGGGCCGTGTCAGACACGCGCCTGGTTGTCGAAGACCAACATGCCCGTGCTGCGCACGGCCTTGTAGGTGACGAAAGCGGTTTCGTTGGTGGTCGCAGAGGCCGCCAGGAAACCGGTGGTGATCCATCGGTTGACGGTGGCGCCGTCGGCGTTTTGGGCGACGAAGTTGGCGTCGCGGTCGGCCTTCATGAGGCGAACGATGCGGTTCAGTGCATCATCCCATGAAAGCTCCTTCCACTCCTTCGATCCGGCTTCGCGGACACGCGGCACGGTCGTGCGTGTCGGCGCCTTGACGAAATCGAGGAGGGCGGCACCCTTCGGGCACAGCGTCCCGCGGTTGGTCGGATGATCGGAATCGCCTTCGATGTGGAAGATGTCGGCTTTCTCGCCCTTCTTCACATCGCCGCGGCTGTAGAGAATGACGCCACACGCAACCGAGCAGTAGGGACAGGTGTTTCGCGTTTCAGTAGCTTTCGCCAGCTTGAAGGGCCTGACGTGAGCGGCGACCATCGCCTCCGCCTCGCCAAACCCGAGGGCTCCGATAGCCGACCCCGCTACACCAGCCCCAGCCAGCTTCATAAATTGCCGGCGTGAGACTTCGATGTTCATCGCTTGGGTTCCTCCTCAGGTGCCCGTCAACGGATGGAGACGGGCAGTTTTAAAACTAGTCCAAGTGTAAATCGCGGTCAATTTGCGGTGCAGCAATCGCAGTGCGCCAAGTTTTCAATCAAATCAACACACTATGTCGGCGTGGAACGGACCCGACCACCCCTGCGTTGCACTAAGCGCCTGGAGGTCACCACATGTTGAAGAAGCTGCTTGTTCTGGTCGTTGTCGCGATGCCCGCTCTTCTGCTCGACACCGCCGTGCCGCACGCTCAGCCGGCGCAGCAGAAGCCGGACGAATGCGGCCGGACCGCGCCACCACCGGCACCGGCAACGCAAATGGAGAAGGGGTCGGATTCGGGCAGCAAAAACATGGGCAGCACGGGATGGTCGGGTGGCGATCGTCAGGTCGGAGCCGGCACGAGTGCGGACCGCAAGTCGACGGACAGCGAGCAGCCCGCCACCGCGAAGGGGCTCGATCCCACTAAGGATACATCCTCTCAGCAGCAGGCCGGAACCAAGCCCTGCTGATGCCGCGCACCCATGGTTGTCGCGCTCGGCGTGGGTGATTGACCGGCCGGTGATTTCCTGTGAATGTTTGCTTGAATGCGCGACGATCTCGCTCCCGCGTGTCGGGGCTCGAGGCTGACATCATTCCGGCTGGCACTCGGGCACGGTCGCTCCGATCGCGTCGCTGATCTCGACGCGGTAGCGCATTTTCCCAGGACTTATTCGCATATCGGCGTGCTTTTGTGCGCGTCGGCGCAGTCGCGTTGTTGCGTTCGTGCGTCACCGCCGCCTTGGCATCGTGCGGCCGGCCATGCAGACGCACGTGCAGGCATTGCACCGAGCAAAACAACCAGAAAATCGAAGTGGAGGAAGCGATGAAATTGAATCGCCGCAACATACTGATCGGCGCGGGTGGTCTTGCGGCTGCTGGTGCTGTGCCGGCGCTGGCGCAACCCGCCGTCGTGCGGCCGGGCGAGCAATTGCTGTCGAAAGGCAAGGGGCCGCGTGTCGTCGTGGCCGGCGGCGGCTGGGGCGGATTGTCGTTCGCGCGTCACATGCACAAGGTCGCGCCGGATGTGGAAGTCGTTGTGCTCGAGCGCAACCCGATCTTCTTTTCATGCCCGATGAGCAACAAGTGGCTGATCGATGTCATCGATACCGATTTCCTCGTCCATGACATGCTTGGGCCGTCGAAGGCTTACGGCTACACGCTGGTGCAGACCGAAATCACCGGCTTCGAACGCGACAAGAAGCGCGTTCTGACAACAAAAGGCAGCATCGATTACGACTATCTCGTGCTGACCGGCGGCATTCGTCACGCCTACGATGCGTGGTTTGGAAATGATGTTAAGGCGGCCGAGTACACGCGCGCGGCGTACCCGTCGGCGTATATTCCGAACTCCGAGCACTTCGCGCTGAAGCGCAAGATTCGGGAGTTCAAAGGCGGCACCATGGTCATGACGCTGCCGCCGCCGCCGCACCGCTGCCCGCCCTCGCCATACGAGCGCGCCTGCATCATGGCGTGGTGGTTCAAGCACAACAAAATCCCGGGCAAGATCGTTATTCTCGATCCTAAGCCGCGCGTCATGCCGATTGGCGAGGGCTTCCGCGATGCATTCCGCGAACTCTATCCCGACATCATCACCCACGTGCCGAATGCGAAGATCAAGCAGGTCGATCCGTTCAAGAAGTTCATCGATACGGAAGCTGGCCGCTTTGATTTCGACGACGCGATCCTGATGGCGCCGCATCAGGCCAGCGAATTGGTCTGGCATGCGGATCTCATCGGTAAAACGCCCGAGGGAAAGCCAACGGGCTGGGCGGATATCCACCCCACGCTGCTGCACGCCAAGACGGACGAAAACGTCTACATCATCGGCGACGCAATGGGCGCGGTCTCGCCCTTGTTCGGGCACTATCCAAAGAGCGGTCACGTGGCCAATGCGATGGGCCGCATCACCGCCGGGTATATTGCGCAGAGGGTCGCGGGCAAGGAGGTGACAAGCGCGTTGCCAGACAATCTTTGCTATATGCTGGTCAACGGCGAACCCCGGGAGGCGATTTCAGTGGAGTTCGACTATGCGCTTCGGCCCGACGGCCTGATCGAGCAGACGCAGCGCGACATCGATATCCGCTCCGCCGATCTTGTGGCCGACGATCTGAAATGGGCTAAGCGGATGTACGACGATTTCCTGACGGTCTGACCGGGTTCAGCCATTTAACGCGCAGCCGCATTCCACGCGTCCGGAGACAATGCAATGAACGTTCCGCAAGTGAAGCTCACGAGCCTGGCGCATGGCGGCGGCTGCGGTTGCAAGCTGGCGCCTTCGGTATTGCAGCAACTGCTCGCCGACCACCCGGCGGCGGCGCCTTACAAGCAGCTTCTCGTCGGTACTGAAACCGCCGACGACGCCGCCGTCTGGCAGGTCGACGACAACACCTGCATCATCGCCACGACCGACTTCTTCATGCCGATGGTGGATGACCCGTTCGACTTTGGGCGCATCGCGGCGACGAATGCCATCTCCGACGTGTATGCCATGGGCGGCCGTCCAGTGATGGCGCTGGCAATCCTCGGCATGCCGGTCGACAAGATCCCGACAGAAATGGTGCGCGAGATCCTGAAAGGCGGCGCTGCGATCTGTGCCGAGGCCGGTATTCCGGTCGCTGGTGGACATTCGATCGATTGTCCCGAGCCGGTGTATGGCCTCGCCGTCATCGGCATCTGCAAGCCGGAGCAGGTGCGGCGCAACGCCAATGCCCGTCCTGGCGACGCACTCATCCTGACCAAGGCGATCGGCGTCGGCATCTATTCGGCTGCGATCAAGAAGGGCGCGCTGGACCCTGATGGGTACGCCGAGATGATCCGCAGCACGACGTTGCTGAACCGGATTGGCGCGGTGCTGTCCCAGGATGACGCCGTGCATGCGATCACCGACGTCACCGGTTTCGGCGTCCTGGGGCACGCCATGGAAATGGCGCGCGGATCGGGTCTTAACCTCGTGATCGAGGCCGACAAGGTGGCGCTGCTCGGCGCCGCGGCGGATCTGGCGCAGAAGGGCTTTGTCACCGGCGCATCGCATCGCAACTGGGCGAGCTACGGGGAGGGCGTGTCCCTGCCGGCGGACTGGCCGGACTGGCGGCGTCACCTGTTGACCGACCCGCAGACTTCGGGCGGCTTGTTGATCGCCTGCGAGCCCGATCGCGCGTCCGGGATTCTGCAGAAAATTCAGGAAGCGGGCTATGCAGCCGCCCGAATCATTGGTCGGGCAGAAGCGGGCAATCCGGGCGTGAAGGTCGTTGGCTGAGCTCTAACGGCGGCTTTCATCCCCATTATCATATAGCTGTCGCCTGCTGCGATCGTCAGGCGCGCCGTGTCGTATCTATTGAAATAAAATAGAAAAATTAGATATCCGTGCGATTTTCAGTCATGTGATTATTCTGCCACGGTTCCTCAGTATTGCGGTGTTGGCAAGGTATCGTTAACGGGCGACTCAGTTAATGGTTCTTCCAAATACGGAATTTGATTCCGGCTATAGGGGGAGCCTCATGGCTATGCCGAAGATGAAGACGATTGCGCTGGCTA
>JAEZBU010000397.1 GCA_023426855.1 Pseudomonadota bacterium
TGCGTACATCGGCGCGCAAGGTCAGATCATAACCCCAGTTCGGCCGGTATTCCGCAAAAGCATTGAAAATCTTGTACGCTTCGTAGGGCGGCGAGCCGGCTGCAACGCGATCGTACTCCGGCGCGATTTCGATATCACCGCCCACGGTCCATCCGGTGCCCACGAACGTATGAGCGCCCGTGATGGTAATGATCTGGCCGACGGGCGTCGCAACGTAGTTGCCGGTGTCGGTGTCTGCCGGTTGGCCATCGATGGTGACGTCGATATTGGCGTACTTCACGCGCGCGAAGCCGTTGCCCCAATTGTAACCGACGCCAATCTCGTATCCTTCCGTTTCGATATCGCGAGTGCGGATCGCGCCCATGACGCCGTTGCTGTAGGTGGCGACGCGGGCGTTATCGATCTCGGAGCGGAAGATGGTACCTTCTACCGTCCACCCCTTGTAGCGGGCGACGAGGCCGGCCGTGTAGTTGTCGGATTCAACGGATTTCGGTCCATCGAAGTAATTCCAGGCGGGATTCATCACAAAGTTTTCCGCCAGCGGTACGCCAGCCCAGATGTGGGACACGCCAGCCTTCGCGGTCAGGAAATCACCGATGAGATCCTGCTCCGCCGAGATATTGGCGCTGAAGCCGCTATCCTTGCGATCTATGTTGTCCTGGCCGGTGAAAGTCTGGTGATCGCCACGACCACCGAACGAGAGCCGTGTGCCACGAACCGGCTCGATGCGTGCCTGAGCATAGAGGCCGGCCACAAAGCTCTTCTCGGCGGATCCATCATAAGGATCGATCAGCTTGGCGCGCGACTTATTGAAGTCGATGCCGGCCACCAGCGTGCCAAGGCCGAACGTGAACTTGTTCTCGGCCTTTCCGTTGAAGGTGTCGGTTTCGCCCGAGGTGATCCATTGATCGGTATAGACCGGCGAACCGTTCGGGCCCCAGAACGACGGGACAGTCACGTCGGTCTTGCTGTAGGCGACGACGACTTTCGGATTCCACAAGTTCGTCGGCGTCTCATCGCTGTAATTGAAGGTGGTGGTTTGCCGGTTCATTTCGTAGTTGCGGATGCGCGGCTCCCAAGGACGCGCAGGCACGCTGATAAAGCCTGCGTTAGCGCGGTAGGGACGCGGCGCGTCGTCGTTGAAGCGTTGATGGCTGATTTCGAAGCGGTCGCCGCTCAGCCCCTGATAGGCGATCTTGCCCAATCCGCTGAGGAAGTTGGTCTTGGTGCCCTCGACGGTCTGGCCGTTTCCGGCCTTGAAGTCATCGCCATCGCCGAAGCTGAAGTAGCCGAGAATCTCGAATCCGTTGGCCATGCCGTAGCCGGCCATGTTGCTCGTGAACACATTGCCGTTGGTGTTGAAGGTCGACTTGACGAAGCCACCCATGCCATCGCGATCGAGGAAATCGCGGACGTCCTTGGTTTCGTAGATGATGGCGCCGGCCAATGCGCCGAAACCGGCGTCGGCGGGGGCAACGCCCGCATCCACCCGAACCGCCTTCAGCATGCTCGGATCGATGAGGTTGGTCCCGTTGTGATGGAAGACCTTGTTGTTCTGCGCGGCGCCATCAATCGTCACCGCAAGGTTGGTTTCTTCGATGCCGTTGACGTAGACCTTTTGCGACATCGGTAGCGGACTGCCGACCAGGATGCCCGGCTGACCGGAGAATACGTCCTTGATGTCGGTCGGGTTGATCCGCTCGAGATCCTGCGAGGTGATATCCGTCGAGTTGGTTCCGATGGCAGGCGCGGCGGATACTGTCCGCGGCGACGGCTGTGCCGGAGCCGGCGGCGCGGTCGCCTCGGCTTGAGGGGCCGGCGTGGCCTGAGGCGCGCGCTTGGACGCCGGCGCTTTTCTTTTGGGAGCGCTAACTTCTACCGGCGGCAACTCGGTAGGCTGTTGCGCCCGCGCCTGAGATCCGCAGGTCAATCCGCTCGCAAGCGCTGCACCGATCATTATCGCTGCGGATCTCGATCCGCTGGCACCGTCGCGACGCATAGCCTTCTCCCCCAAATACGAGACTACGATGAAGCCGCCAGTGAACGCGCCTTCATCTCTCGATGCGGGCTGGCTGCTTCTGACGCGACGAGCGTTGAGACTGGCTGGCTGATCGTGCGGGCAGAGTTGGTTCGTTTGTTGTAGTAGTAAACGATGAGATCCGGCCGCGACGCGAAATAGCGGAACAGATGCAGAATTGGCACATTCGTTATTTGTGGATGGAATTGCGGAACCCGCTGAGCCGCTCCAGCGTCGAGATCGTTTTCGGCGCATCCTCAGCCGCAAGCGCGAAAATAATCGCTTCCAGGCACACCAGCGTCACGCCGTGAATGATGATACGCCCGGCATGGCCACACAGCGCTGGCACCACCACCGACGCGTGACGCGCGATGGAAATATCCGGCGTATCCGTGATCAGGACCATGGGAATCTTCAGCCGCCGCGCCTCCGCGATGATGGTGGTGGCCTCCCGCGAGGGCACGCCGTAAGCCATCATGATCAGCGCATTGATATTGCGCATTTCCAGAAGCTGTTCGGGAAGCGGCGCCGTATAGCCGTCGAAAACCGTCGTTGGCCGACCAATGCGGTTTAGTGATAAAGCGAGATATCTGGCGAGAAACGCGGTCGCCCCGATTCCGAATACGCCAATTCGGTTTGCCGGCGCGAGTCTCTCGATCGCCGCAACGATGCGAGCGCGTGTCTCGTCCGTTTCTAGTGCTGCGAATGCTTCGCGATGATCCAGAAAGACCTGATCAATCGCGGTGGCGGAATGCTCGGCGATCGAGGCGAATGTCCGCGTGATGGTATCAACGGGCGTCTGGCCTGCTCCGGACGCAGCAGCCAAAGCCTCGCGCAACTCGCGCAGCCCGTCGAAGCCGATCGCCTGGACCGCGCGTATGACTGTGGCATCAGACGTCCCGATCGCCTCGGCAAGCGCCATAGCCGACTTCGTCATCGCCTCATGCCGGTTGGCATCGATAAACGAGACTACGCGTGCGAGCGATGGCGACAGCCTGCCGCCTCGGGTTCGGATTCGATCCTTCAGTTTGTCCGGCTTGCCCATTGCCATGATTGGCCTCAGATTCTTTACTACTACATTCTAGAATCTTTCCGTAGTGAATGCTACACGGTCCGCTCAGGCCAACTTGGGGAAGGCGCACGCCTTTTGTCCCGTCGATCGGGTGTGGAATGTTCGGAGCGAAGGCACGGGTAATTTCGGATAAGTCGCGCCAATACCTGGTTCAGCTCTGCAAGCATTTCGCGCATAAGGTGCCAGCCGAGTACGATTCCGATGGCAGCAATGGGCGCATCGCGTTCGAGGTGGGATCGTGTCGGCTGACTGCCACCTACGACGCGCTGACGATTGATTGCGAAGCTGAAACCAAGGCTGATCTCGAGCGCGTGAAGCTCATCGTTGCGGACCACCTTGTCAGGTTCGCTTGGCGCGAGGATATCCGCATTACCTGGAACGACGAGGCTTTGCCGTCTGCGGCCTCATAGGTAATACAGCCCCAATCGATGCCCTTCGACATCGTGGATCGGGATGTCGATATCGAAGATATCGCGCAGTACAGCGCTGTTGACGATCTCTTTGGGGCTGCCCTGGTGGACGACGGCGCCATCCCTCATGGCGATAATGCTGTCGGAGTAGATCGACGCAAAGTTGATGTCGTGTAACACCAGCACGAAGGTCTTCTGCAACTCGTCGGCAACCCGCCGCACCAGCTTCATCATCGCGACCGCGTGCTTCATGTCGAGATTGTTCAGCGGTTCATCGAGCAGAACGTAGTCGGTGTTCTGGCACAAAACCATCGCAACGAACGCCCGCTGACGCTGGCCGCCGGACAGCTCGTCGGTGTACCGGTCGGCCAGATCATTGAGGCCGAGATAGCTGATGGCCTCTGAAATATAAGTGTGATCCTCTGGCGTGAGCCGACCCTTCGAATAGGGATAGCGCCCGAAGGCCACGAGATCGCGCACCGTGAGCCGCGCTGCGATATGATTGTCTTGCCTGAGGATCGACAGCCGGCGTGCCAGCACTTCGCCCCGCGTGGTCGCGACGTCGAGATCATCAACGGTGACCGAACCCGACGTTGCCGGCATCAGGCGGCTCATCAGGGAGAGCAGCGTAGATTTACCTGCCCCGTTTGGCCCGATGATCGACGTGACCCCACCCTTGGCAATGGTCAAAGATACGTCCCTGACGACGATAGAGCTGCCGTAGGCCTTTGTCAGATTGGTTGTGACGATCATCGGGGCGCTCTGCGCAGTATGAGAAGAATGAAGGCAATTCCGCCGACAAACTCGATAATGATGCTGAGGGCGGTGTCGAAAGCGAAGACATGTTCCAGCATCGTCTGGCCGATTACGAGGGCCGCGATCGCCAGTAGCGCAGCAACCGGCAGCACATGCCTGTGCTTGGACGAACCAGCGATCTGATAGGCAAGGCTCGCAACCAGGAGGCCGAAGAAGGTGACTGGTCCGACCAGCGCCGTCGATACTGACACCAGAACCGATACCAAAATGAGGATCAAGGTGACGATCCTCCTGTAGTCGATGCCGAGAGAAATCGCGATGTCGCGCCCAAGAGCAAGCACGTCGAAAGCCGCGAGCCTCCGTAGCCCGACAAGCGTCACCGCCAGCACCGCCAGACCGGAAATCAACAGCACGTCGGAATTGACGGTATTGAAGTTGGCAAACAGCCTATCCTGGAGAACCATAAATTCGTTCGGCGCCATGATCCGTTGCATGAGGTTGGAAAGGCTGTGAAACAGCACGCCGAGCACCAGCCCGACCAACATTACGAGATGCAGGCTCTGCAATCGCCCTGAGAAAAGTGTCCGATACAGAACCCATGAAAAGCCGGTCATGGCCGCGCACTGGGCGAGAAACATCACTTGAGGATCCAACGCTGCAACGCGCGATGAGCCGATCGCAAAAATCAATGTCGTCTGGATCAACTGGTAGAGGGCATCCAGCCCCATCAACGACGGTGTCAGAATGCGGTTCGCAGTAATCGTCTGGAACAGAACGGTGGAGACCGCGATCGCGTAGGCCACAAGCACCAATACCGCCAGTTTGGCGCCGCGAAACGGCAGAACGAAATCCCAGTTGCCTTTAACGCCAACGGTCATGAAAGCCGCGGCAGCGATCAGCACAATGATCGCGAGCGACCAGATCACGCGCAGAGGTCGCTTTCCGGTGTGGTCAAACGAAGCGGGCATGCTTGCGCAGAAGAAGGAAGAGGAAGACGCCACTGCCGACGACGCCGAGTACGGTGCCGATCGGGATTTCATACGGATAGTTGAGCACACGGCCGGCGATATCGCATGCGAGCACAATGCCAGCGCCTAATATGGCGACCCAAGGCATCGTGCGCCGTACGTTATCTCCTAGCGCCATGCTGACGACATTGGGCACTACGAGCCCCAGGAACGGGATCATGCCGACGGTGCCCACCACCCCGGCCGTGATTACGGCGACGATCGCGAGACCGACAAAAACCACAAGGCGATAATTGAGTCCGAGGTTGGTGGTGAAGTCGTGCCCCATGCCGGCAACTGTGAACCAGTCTGCCAGCCGATAGGCGAGCAGCGTCAGGCCGAAGCCGATCCAAAGAAGTTCGTAACGTCCCTGCAAAATCATCGAGAAGTCGCCCGTGGCCCAGCCGGACAACGACTGCATCAAGTCAAAGCGGTAAGCGATGAAAGTCGCCATGGCATTGATGACGCCGCCAAACAGTATTCCGATCAGCGGCACCAGCAGCGTCGATTGCAGCGGAATGCGATCGAGAATCCGCAGGAAAAGCAGCGTTGCAATAAGGGCGACACCGGATGCCACCGCAATTCGGATCGGTATGGAAGCTTCGGGCAGGAAGATGAGCACAAGCAGGAAGCCCAGCTTCGCCGCCTCTGCGGTCCCCACGGTGGAGGGTTCAGCGAAGCGGTTTCGTGCAAGCATCTGCATCAGCGTGCCGGCCACTGCCATGGCTGTGCCGGCAAGGATCAGCGCCAGCGTGCGCGGCAGCCGGCTGATGAGCAAAACATCCATAGATCCGTCATCCCAGCCGGAATCCAGAATGGACAGCACGGAGATATCGCTGGCGCCAACGAACATGCTCGTGAGCGCGAGGACCAATATGATGACAGCCGCCCCTGCCAGCACAGCGAACCTACCTGGACGCCGATATGGCGGCAGTGACTTGATCGACGCTCGCCTGCAGGGACGGCAGGCCGCCGGCAACAAGATACCAGCGCACGGGATCCAGGTAGACCACTTGCTTCTTCTGCCAGGCGGTGGTCCGCGCAACGAGCGGGTTGTTGAGCAGTTCAGCGGCCGGCTGACCTTTCCCTCCGACAGCCATATCGCGGTCCAGGATGAACAGCCAATCCGGATTGGATTTCATAACGAATTCGAACGAGACGCCTTGCCCGTGGACAGCGCGGTCGAGTTTTTCGGCGGCCGGCTGAATGCCGAAATCACGGTGCAGCACGCCGAAGCGTGAGGTCGGTCCATAGGCGCTCATCTTTCCGCCAGTGGTCAAAATGATGAGCCCCCGCCCGACGTCGGCCGATTTCTCGCGCAGGGCCGCAATCGAAGCCTTGAGCTTGTCAACCATCGCCGCGACGGCGGCCTCTTTGCCAAAGATCCGGCCAAGTGTTTGCGCATTGCGAATGGCGCTGCCCACGTGATCGCTTTCGTCGGTCGACATGTCTATCGTCGGCGCGATCTTCGACAGTTCCTTGAGTTTGGGCGAAGACCTTGCGGCGACGATGATCAGATCCGGACGGGCTGCGTGGATCGCCTCATAATCAGGCTCGAACAGCGTTCCACTTTTGACATAGACGTCGGCCGCGTATTTCTGCAGATGCTCCGGCAACAGCGATCCAATGACGCCGGTTACATCGACGCCGATGGCATCGAGCATTTCGAGCGAAGAAAAATCGAGCACAATGATGCGTTTCGGCGTCTCCGGCAGTGTGATCTCGCCCTGCGCGTGCGTCACTGTGATCGGTCCGGCTGCCTTAGCGGCCGGGGCAGTGAAGGCGACCGTGAGAAAACAAACCAAAACGAATCTCAACATGGTGCGGAGGTCCATCTGGGTTCGGCGCACGAAACGGCTTGGCACGTGTGCTTGTTCCTTGCCTTTGCGAGGGGGCCGAAGCTGAACGGGCAGCTCCGCCGTGTCGCAATTGACGACCACTTGGACGCGACTGCTCCAGCCCGGCGATGATGAGGCATCGATAGGTGGCGCAAACTTATAAATATGAATTATTTAGTCAACTTTTATTCCGACGGAGCTGCTGCAAGATCTCGAGCGCTCGCCGAATAGCGCTTGCGACAGTTTTATTCACAACAGTGGAAAGCGAGCCTTCGTGTTGCTCCGGTGCAGCCAACCGAAGAGCAAAGCTCCGCTGTCACTCCGCCGGCGGTGTGATGCCAGCAATGGCGAGAGCGATCGCGCCGTTGTGGTAGTGGCCGATAATGGCGCCCATTTCGACCACGCCCCTGTCGCCGAGAGCGCTACGCGCACGCGCCAGTGTCTCATCGCTCACCGCGTGACGCTCCAGCATTCCGGTCGTGAACGCGTATGCAGCGGCTTCGTCAGGATTGGAAAAGGAAGGGGCGCTGCCGGCATCGATGGTGTCGATAACCTGCTGCGCGAGGCCGCCCTTCAGCGCCAAGCCGACGTGATTGTTCCACATATAGCGGCAATCGTAATGGCGCGCGGTAATCAGGATGACCAGTTCCGAAATGCGGGCATCGAGCGTGGTTCCCCACCGCAGAAACTCGCCGAGCTTTTGTGCGCGCGAAGCCAACTCGGGGCTGTGCAACCAAACGTGCATTGGTCCGCGCACTTCCTTGCGAGGACCGCTCGCCACCTCATCGGCGACGCGCTGCTGCTCGGCATCGAGTTGCTTGAGATCGGGAAGCGGAATGTAGCCGCGCGGCATGGGGTTCTCCAGGAATGCGGAAAATCTCAATCCTTCGATTGCGCGGCGAGGAACTCTTCCAGCGAGAAGAGCTTCGGATCGTAGACTGGCTCGGTGATCGTGGTGCCGAGGAACGGCGTCGCCTCATGCAGCCACTTTTTCGGCGGCGGCAGATCCCACGTGAAGCGGTTGCCGGCATGCCATTTGACCGGGCCGTCGTCGAAATCCATGAGTTGGATCGGTGGAGGGAGGATTTCCACGCGATGACCGTCGGGATCACGGAAATAGACGTAGAACGCATGGCCCTGTCCGTGCCGGCCGGGACCGCGCTCGAAATTGCGTGAAAAGCCGATGCCGCCCGCGGTATCCAGCGCGCGCAGCAGGCAATTGGCGTCCGAAACGATGTAGGCGAAATGGTGCATCGTCGGTCCGCGGCGCGACAGGAACACGATGTCGTGCGGATTATTCTTGCGATAGAGGAACAGCCCGAGCGGATCCTCGTCCTCCGGCTTGTCTACGAAATAATCCGAGATGCGAAATCCGAGATCCGTATAGAAGCGGCCCGCGGTCGGGACGTCCGGCATCAGGCACTGCACGTGATCATAGCGTAGCGCACCGGCACCGCGATGAAGATGCGGCCGGT
>JAEZBU010000399.1 GCA_023426855.1 Pseudomonadota bacterium
CACTTGCAACAACAACAGCCGTCATCAGGAACCGCAGCATCGTGTCATCTCCTTCTGTTTCCGTCGGCTAATGCGGCTTGCACGACAAAAGTTCGGGGATCATCCCCCTTGCCCATGGAAAACCATCTGAGATGGCTAATACCGTCCCGCCTCGCACCCTGACGAAGGATCAAAGGATCTCAGCGATGCCCGTGCTTTCTCTGACACTGCCGGCACTGCTCGCGATTGCGTGGGCCGGGTTGATGGCAATTGCGCCACCCGCCCACGCTCAGGCGTGCACCAAGGACACCATCGCAGCAGTTATCGACCGGACCAGTGCCGAGATCCGCAAACTGAATGCGCATCATCACCCGCAGCTTCAGCAGAAGATACGGCGACTGGCGACGCAGAAGGGCTGGCAGGAGGTCGAGACCAACGCCAAGGCCGCCGAGCTTCTGCAGGATCAGGAAACCGTCGCTTACGACGAACAGGTGGGTCAGCTACTGAGCGATCTCGACCTGCTCGGAGACGATGGCAGCACTGGGCAGGGCTCCTGCGAGGAACGACTTGCCAAGCTGAAGACGGTCTCTTCCCAACTTATCGAGCTGACGACGGCGAAGGCGGCACACGTGTCGGCGCGCCTCGATGCTGAAATCAACACCGCGCGCGGCCCGGCGCGAACGGCACAGACGGGGCAACAGCCGCCGGCCGCGAAAGCACCGCCGGCCAAACCTGACGCGCCAGCCACCGAGCCGAAGCGCGCGGTGCCGCCACCTCCGGCGGAGAAGACCATCGCGCGCGCGGCGCCTCCGCCTGCCGCACCACAATCCGCGGCGCCCGGCTGGCAAACGGACACGACGCAGCAACAGCAGCATCAACAGCACCCGCAACGTCCGCCCGGCCATGTCGCCGAACTGGAGGTGCCGCCGGCTGCCGGTTCGATGCCGTATGCGCCCATTCCCAACGATGAGTCGTTCAGCGTCGAGGAAATCCGCGCCACGGGAAGCGGCTTCTTCGGCACGATTTCATCGAGCCTCGCCAGCGTCATCGAGCACGCGTTCCGTAACTACGGCCGTCCTAACGGCTACATCCTCGGCTCGGAAGGCGGGGGCGCACTGATAGCCGGCTTGCGCTACGGCGAAGGCCGGCTCGTCACCAAGGCCGGGGGCGAACGGCGTGTCTACTGGCAAGGCCCGTCGTTCGGATACGATCTCGGGGTAGACGGATCACGCGTCATGTTCCTGGTCTACAACATGCGGGACCACGAGGAGCTGTTCGCGCGCTTCGGCGGCGTGGACGGGTCGGCCTATCTGGTCGGCGGCGTCGGCATCACCTTCCTGAAGAAGGGGCCGCTGATCCTGGCGCCAATCCGAACAGGGCTCGGCCTGCGCGTCGGCGCCAACGTCGGCTATCTGAAGTTTACGCCCCGACCGAGCCTCAATCCGTTCTGACATGAAAAGGCGCGCTCGGAGCCACCTCCGGGCGCGCCTGATTGTTCACAACGCTCAGCCGTTACTTCTTCTTCGGCGCACGTCCAGCAGGCCGGCAGGGCCGAGCCTCGACCGAGCAGCCATGGCTCGGGCCGTTTGTGCTGCACTCGACCTTCTTGCTGCCCGCATTGTTGAAGCTGCCCCAGGCCGAGCCGTATTCCCAGGCCGTGAAGCCCGACCAGTCTTTGATCGCAGCGGCTTCCGCAGCCTTGCGGTTCGGCTGATTGGCGCTCGATCCGTGGTGGAAATGCGAAACCATGCAGATGCGATTACCTTCGCGACGCTGCTCGTGCAGACCGTCGAGACCAAGGCCACTGTCTTGCGCCATTGCAGACGGCACACCAGCAAAAGCCAAAACGCTCATCGAGATAAGAAAGGCTATTTTGTTCATCCTGCCCCCCGGGCCGAATCATGAAACCGACATTTAGGTAACAGTGGCGACGGTTCACATTGAACCGCCTTCTGGCGCGCGCGGGCAGAACGCAACAATGCAGTTGCCCACAGGTCACAGATTGACGCATTGCCGCCGGAGGCGTCGCGTGCTGGGCGGTTACTTGCCCGACCCCTGCCTTTGCAGATGGCTCACACACGTTTCTCGGATGCTTCCCAGTTCCCGCAGAGTGCGATCGAGATCGGACCGCTTCTTCTCCAATTCCGCGATGGCGATATCGACCTTGTTGAGCAAAAGGCGTGTCTGCGCGATCTGAGCGGGATCAGCGTCGTAAAGGCGCAAATATTCACCGATGTCTTCCAGGGAGAATCCGAGGTTCTTGCCGCGCAGAACGATCATGAGACGGGCGCGATCCTGTCGCGAATAAACCCGCGCCTTACCGATCCGTCGCGGCCGCAGCAGGCCCTTTGCCTCATAGAAGCGAATGGCGCGCATCGTGACGCCACAAGCGCTGGCGAGTTCGCCAATCGAAAAACTCGGACCTTCAACCGAACCGTCCGCCGGCTTCCGATCGGACCCAGCGCGATCATTGTCGCCGGCCGAAATCCCTTTGCGTGGAGGATCCGTCATGCTCCTTTCTGACGCAGTGCCTCTTCCTGCTTCAGCTCCTTTTTCGACAGCTTCCCGACCATGGTTTTCGGCAGCGCATCACGAAACTCGATCTCGGTCGGCATCTCGATCGGGGCAAGCTTGGCCTTGAGGTGCCGGCGCAGATCCTCCGCGCTCGCGGTCATGCCCGCCTTGAGCTTCACAAACGCCTTTGGAGCCTCTCCCTTGTTCTTGTCCTTGATGCCGATGACC
This sequence comes from Pseudomonadota bacterium, assembly GCA_023426855.1. Lineage (GTDB taxonomy): Bacteria > Pseudomonadota > Alphaproteobacteria > Rhizobiales > Hyphomicrobiaceae > ZC4RG25. The sequence continues at coordinate 2,722 of JAEZBU010000399.1, forward strand.
GTGACCTCCTCGACTGCGGGATGCTGGTAGATCGCCTCCTCCACCCGCCGCGGATAAACGTTGTATCCCGAACTGATGATCAGGTCTTTGATGCGATCGACGATATAGAGAAAGCCCTCCTCGTCCATCACCGCCACATCGCCCGTACGCAGGAAGTCGCCGACGAACTGGTTGGCGGTCTCATCCGGCTTCTTCCAATAGCCGAGCATCACCTGCGGCCCGCGCACGCAGAGTTCACCGCGTTCGCCCTGGGGCACCTCGCGCGTCGGATCGGCAAGATCGCGAAGCGAAATGATGGTGGCCGGGATGGGCTGGCCGATCGATCCGTCTTTGACCGGCCCTTCCAGCGGATTGGCCGTCACCACCGGCGATGTCTCGGACAATCCGTAGCCCTCGACCAGTTTGCAGCCGGTCAGCGCCTCGAACTTCTGTTTGACCTCGATGGGTAGCGGCGCGCCGCCCGACAGGCAGAACTTCAGCGAGGACAGGTCGAAGCTGGACAGTTTGGGATGATGCATGATGGCGTTGAACAGTGTCGGCACGCCCGGCATCACCGTCGGCTTGCTGCTGTGGATCAGCTTCAAGGCCTCATCGAGCTGGAAGCGCGGCATCATGACGATCTCGCACGCCATCGCGATCCCGTAGTTCATCACCACCGTCATCGCAAACACGTGGAAGAACGGCAGGACGCCAAGAACCCGCTCGTTGGCAGGCTCCAGTTGCGGCGCCCAGGCCACCACCTGCATCACGTTGATGTAGACGTTGGCGTGCGTCAGCATCGCCCCCTTGGGGGTGCCGGTGGTACCGCCGGTGTACTGCAAC
>JAEZBU010000411.1 GCA_023426855.1 Pseudomonadota bacterium
CGGCGTCCGTCACAGCAAATATGCCCAGAAGCGCAACAGCCGCCCGCGTCCGGCTTCGTCGGAAACGTGATCTGATGCCGGTCAGCGGCTGGCTCTAGGGCATTTCCGATTTAGGTCGAATGTGTCCCCTCCTGGTCATCCCGGGCCTTGTGCCCGGGATCCATCTCTCGGCTGGCGTCGACACGTGCAGTTGGATGGATCCCGGTGACAAGCACCGGGATGACAACTGTGGCTCGGTTGACGTCGCCGTTTCCATCTCAATCGGAAGGACCCTAATGCATGCTTGGTGCAGAGGGCCCGCCGCTCAGCGCTGAGAAGGTTTGAGTGTTGGCGCGCTCGGGGCTTGTGCAACGCGCGCATCCCATGAGCCTGTGTCTCTGCTGCGAGTGTCCGCGACGGCAGGGCGGAGAGCCGGCGCGGCCTTCGGAGTTTGGGCGACCGCTGTCGTCGGCGCAGCGTTTCTCGGTTCCTGTCGCGGATCGAGTTTCACCATTTGGCGCATGTAATCGACGTCGGACGCCGCGTTCTCATGCGACAGGTCTGCCTGTGCCATCTGCGTGGCCTCGCCATACTTGCCCTGCAAGCCGAGCACGAGAGCCAGGTTCTGCCGAACCTTGGCATCGGCATTGCGGTCTTGCGCGATGGTGCGCAGCAATGGCTCCGCCTTATCGGCTTGTCCGTTGGCGGCGTGTGCCATCGCAAGGTTGTTTACAACCGATGGCTGGCCAGGCGAGAGCTTCAACGCGCGCTCATAGAACTCGGTGGCCCCTTTGTAATCGCCCTGCTTTGCCAGCACGGTGCCGCGCGCGGAAACAATCCGCCAATCCGGTTTGCCCGGGTCGTCCGCAAATGCCAGAAGTTTCTGGGCCAACGGCACCTGATTGAATTCGAGAGCAAGCCGGCCATATTCGGATGCCAATTCGCGATCGCTGTTATGGAACAGTGCCACCTGCTGCAAAACCTGCAGGGCCTTTTCCTTTTGCCCCGCGGCTTTCAGATTGCGCGCGTAGCTGATCGCCGCGGTTTTATCGCGCGGGTTCTTATCGTATTGCTCGCCCCAATAGGCGACCGCCTTATCGAGCTCGGAGCCTGATTGCGGTTGCGACGCGACCGGATCATTGGCTTTGGCCAGCGATTGGATAGGCGCGTCGCCAAGCTGCGCGCAGGCGCCCATCATCAGCGCTGCCGACAGTGCAAACAATACTCCACGGTACCTGGCAGCCGCATTGCGGCCCGGACCATGCCCCCCTACGAGCATCGACGTATCTCCTAACAAACCGCCGCGACTGGGCGCGAATCGGTTCCCCATACGTGAGCTTGTGCAACCGTGGTCAATAAAGCCTTAATCGGCCGTGGCGGTCCGGATCACGGTTCGTGCGGGGATGCACTACCAGCGCAGCGCTTCGGCCGGCGGTTTCACCAGCTCAAAATGCAAGGGCCTGAGATCGGCCAGCAGCGTGGCGCATTTCAGATAGTCCTGGGGCGGCAGAGTTTGCCAGTCGCCGAGACGAAAGACGCAGCCGTCACAGGCAAACAGCAGATCTTTGCCGCTGATGTGGATCCAGTCGACCCAGTCGGCGCCGCTCGCCAGCAGTCCCGGCGCGATCGAGCCGTCATAAAGGTTCACGCCTTCGGAGGGCCACGTCGCGCAGAGCCGGGCCGTCGCGCGATGCGGCAGCAATGAGCGGATCTCAAACCATTTCGGAATTGGCACATTGGCGATTGGCGTCAGGGCATTCGGGCCCTCGTTCAGCAGGATATTGCGCTCATCGAGAAATGCGCCGCCGCCGGTCCAGTGGCCGAAGCCCGGCCAGATGGCCAGCGCCGAGAAATAGGGTGGGGTGCTGATTGCCGTGAACGGACCGCCGATCGGCATTGGCCGAGGGTGCCCGCCTTGCGAACTGGGTTCGGGCTTCATGTAGCGCGGTGTTTTGCGTCCGGCGCGGGTTGGGCGTGGCGCGAGCGCACGTATCGAATCGTAAGGGCCGCTGCGGACTGGCGCGATACGGTGGCGCGTCGGCATATGGTACTGCGCGGCCCAGTACATCAGCCTGCTGCCGGACGGCGACAGGTCGCACAGCTTGACCAGCCCCTTCATCCATTGGCCGGATGTGAAGGTGTCGGTCTTAAGATCCCACGTCACCAGGTTCCAGTGTGTGCGTGGGCCGCGTCGCAGGATGACGGCTTTGGGTGCGGCTGCGGCGAACAGCACGCTCAGTCGTGTTCGGATACGAGGTTTGCGGACATCATCGCTCATGCCCGGATCAAATCATCCGGGCACGATACGTCAACCCGTCAGGGTCAGGACTGTGGACGCGCTGAGCTCAGCTCAGTTCGCGAATGCGGAACGGCAGGCCGCCCTTCGGCGTCAGTGTCACCGTGGCGTTGACGCCCGCAGGCTCCTGACCGACGTATTCCGGACGGAACCGGCGCAGCAGCATCGACAGGGCCAGCGTATTCTCGACCTGGCTCATCGCGCCGCCGATGCACGACCGCTTGCCCGCGCCGAACGGCAGATAGGTGTACTTCGCGCGCTTCTTGGCGGCGTCGCCCATCCAGCGCTCCGGCCGGAACTCCTCCGGTGCATCCCAGTACTTCGTGCTGTGGTGCACGCCGTATGAGAACATGACGATGCGGTCGCCGGGGCGAATTTCCTTGCCGCCGATTTCGTCCGGCTGTTCCGCGACGCGGATCAAGCCCCAGATCGGCGGATAGATGCGCATCGTCTCCTGGATCACCGCGCGGGTGTAGGCGAGCGCCGAGTAATCGGCTGCAGTCGGCGCACGGTCGCCATAGACGGTCTCGCCTTCGCGGCGGATGCGTTCGGCGGCCTCTGGCATCTTGGAGGTGAGATACAGCGACCACGCCAGCGTCAGCGCGGTGGTTTCCGTACCGGCCCACAGATACTGCTTCATCTCGTCAACCGCCTGGGCGCGATCGAATTCCGGCACATTGGCGTCGGCGACGGCGGCCTGCAGCATCGTCAAGAGGGTCCGCTCGCGATGCTCGCGCGGATTGGCGGCCATCACCAGATCGGGTACGCCGCCCCAGACGTCGATCGCCTTTGCGGCGGTTTCTTCGGTGACCTCGAACTCTTCACCGTTCGCGACCTTCTTCAAACGGATGGACTTGTGGTTCATCACGTCCGTGTAGGTCTTCACGCACTTGAACACGAAGTGCGGATTGAACGGCATGTCGCGGTCGAACAGCGCCTTGCAGATCATGTCGGCGGCAAGCGTCCAGGTCTGCTCGACCATTTCGACGGTTTCGCCGGTCTGCGCCAACTCGCGCCAGTTCTCCATCTTGGAGCGGATGGCATCGAGGAAGTAGGGGATATACTCAGCGAACATATCCGGGTGGAATGCCGGCTGCTGCGGCGCCCGGATTTTCTGCCAGAGCTGGCCGTCGACGGTGATCATCGACTTGCCGAAGATTGGCCTCAGGCCATCGAAATACTTGGTGTAGTTGTTGGCCTTGCTGACCAGCACGTGCTTGAAGTGGTCCGGCTCGGTCAGCAGGACGACACGCTGGTTAGCCATGTTAACGGGAATGACGCCGCCATAGCGCTCTGCCATCTGCATGAGCGTGCGCATCGGATTTACGGGATCGCCCTTCAGCAGTGGCGTGAGCTTGAACCAGATAGAGCTCTCTTCGCCGAGCTGATAGTCGTGCGTCGGTGTCGTGGCGGTCATGCTCGAGATCACTCCGCGAGTTCGATCGTCCGCGCCGTCCGCGTTGGGATTATTGTTCCCGTCGTTCAACGGATTAGCGCTCCTGGCGACCGAATCATTGATATGGCACGATCCAGCGCGACCCGGCGCCCCAGCGGAGTGTCGGCTGGAGGGTGCAATTCGGCGTGTACCACCAGCAGGACGCGTGGTCCAGAAGCTCTGTCCTACCCGCTACACAATGGCGCGCCGAATTCAGTTAGGGTGTTACCCTGAGATCAACGGCTTGGCGAGAACAGCTGAGCCGTCTGGTTAACCGGCTTTCCACCGATAACTTTTTGATCCACAAGCCTTGCCTGCCCCGAGGCGATCAGGCCGAGGGCGTGCGGATACAGCTTATGCTCAGCCGCGAGTATGCGTTCGGCGAGGCTGTCGGAGGTGTCGTCATCGGCCACCGGCACGGCCGCCTGGGCGATGATCGGGCCGGAATCCATTTCCGGAACTACGAAGTGGACTGTGCAACCCGTTATCTTCACGCCGGCGGCGAGCGCCTGCTCGTGCGTGGCTAAGCCTTTGAAAGACGGGAGGATTGACGGGTGGATGTTGAGCATCCGGCCATACCAGCCGTCGACGAACGATGCCGTCATGAGCCGCATGAACCCCGCGCAGCAAATCAGCTCAACACCGGCGGACGTCAGGGCCTGATGCAGTGCGTCCTCGAAATCCTCGCGGCGAGCATACGCCTTGTGATCGATCGCCAGCGTGGCAATGCCCTGTGATTCGGCCCAGGCGAGGCCGGCTGCGTCGGGCCGATTCGATATGACGGTTACGATCTCAGCCGGGAAATCCGTGTCGCGGGCAGCTTCGACCAGCGCCATCATGTTGGAGCCGCGGCCGGAAATCAGGATGCCGACGCGTGTCTTGGCCATGACGCTTGCTCAGTTCGTGCCAAATACGAGGTCGCCGGACAGAGCGACCGCTTCGGCCGTGCCCTTGCCTTTGGCCTGGCTCTTTGCGCCCGAGCCCTTGGTCAGCTCACCAATCACGCGGGCGTCCTCGCCTGCGGCGGTCAGGTGAGCCACGATGTCGTTGGCTTTATCCTTGGCCACCACCAGCACCAGTCCGATGCCGGCGTTGAACGTGCGCAGCAGCTCGGTCTGGTCGAGCTGTCCGGCGCGGGCCAGCCATCCGAACACCGCGGGCGCAGTCCACGACGACAGATCGACACTGCCCGCGATGCCGTCCGGCAGAACACGCGGCAGATTCTCGATCAATCCGCCGCCGGTGATGTGGGCGAGCGCTTTGACGCCGCCGGTCGCCCGGATCGCGGCCAGAACCGGCTTGACGTAGATCTTGGTCGGAACCAGCAGCGCTTCGGCAACCGTCTTGCCGGGGGCAAACGGCGCTGGATCATGCCAGTCGAGCTTTTCCTGCGCCACGAGACGGCGGATCAGCGAATAGCCATTGGAGTGCGGACCGGAGGACGGCAGCCCGATCAGCACGTCGCCGACAGTAATGTCAGGACGCGGCAGCACGGCATCGCGCTCCACCGCGCCGACGGTGAAGCCCGCGAGATCGTAGTCCTTCGCTGCGTACATGCCGGGCATTTCGGCAGTCTCGCCGCCGATCAGCGCGCAACCGGCCTGCTGACAGCCCTCGGCGATACCCGCCACGACAGCGCGGCCGACCTCGACGTCGAGCTTGCCTGTCGCGAAATAGTCTAGGAAAAACAGCGGCTCGGCACCCTGCGCCAGCAAATCGTTGACGCACATGGCAACCAGATCAATGCCGATCGTGCTGTGCAGTCCGGTGTCGATCGCGATCTTGAGCTTGGTGCCGACGCCATCGGTGCTGGCAACCAACAGCGGATCCTTGAAACCGGCGCGCTTCAGGTCAAACAGCGCACCGAAACCGCCGAGGTCGGCGTCGGCGCCCGGGCGGCGGGTGGCTTTCACCAGCGGCTTGATCGCTTCGACGAGCGCATTGCCCGCGTCGATGTCCACACCGGCATCGCGGTAGGTTACGGGCGCACTCGCGCGTTGGCCTGGCTCGGTCATCGGATCCCTAATGCGCGCAATCCCGGCCATGCTGGCCGCTTTTCGGGGCAAACGAGAACCCCAGTCGGGCTCGGGCATTGACCGGTCCCCATTTTGGCCCCAATGGTCGCCCGAGATGGCGCGTCCTAGCAGACTTGGCGGGCCTAGGGCAACTTGCGCGCGCGAGCGGAAGAAGGGCGGGGCGGTGAGCAGGCTGAAGAGACGTTGTGCGCGGGCTGTCAGCGGTATGGTGACGGCAGCGGTCATGCTCGGCTTCACCGGGCATGCCACGACGTCGGCGATTGCTGCTGATGATGCCGTCTATACCATCGGTAACTATCCCATCGAGGCCAGCGCCGGAAATGCCGTTGCCGCCAAGGAGCGAGCCATGACGGACGGCCGTCAGGCTGCCTTGAACTCGCTCCTCAAACGCATTGTGCCAGTGACGGCATACGGCCGGCTGGCCGGCGCCAAGAAGGCCAAGGCGAACGAATTGATCGACGGCGTTGTGGTGCGCTCCGAGCGGACGTCGGCGACGCAGTACATCGCCAATCTCGATTTCTCGTTCCAGCCACAAGCTGTGCGTGATCTGCTGCGCCGCGAGGGCGTGCCGTTTGTTGACAATCAGGCGCCGGAAGTCGTGCTCGTGCCGGTGTACGTTGCGCCGACAGCCGGCCAGGGGCCAGTGCCGGCAGATCTGTCGCCGCCGCGTGGATCCAGCATCTGGCAGTCGGCCTGGTCCGGCCTGGACCTCAAGAATTCGCTGACGCCGATCCGTCTGGGGCAAAGCAAATCCGAAATCTCCGCGGATGTCGTCGCTGCGATGCAGCAAGGCGATGGCAGTGCGTTGGGTACGCTTGCCAAGGCCTACTCTGCCGACCTGCTGCTGCTCGCCGTGGCCGAACCGGATCTCAAGGCCAGGCGGCTGAACGTCACCCTCACGGGGCGCGATGCGGTTGGCGACTTCGTATTGAAGCGTTCGTGGCGGATGGCCTTGGACGATGTCGCCTACTCGGCGGAACTTGCCGCTGTCGTATCGCTCGGAATCGTCGAAGGTCGCTGGAAGTCCGTTCGTTCGCGCGACGCGGAAGGCGGCGGCGGGTACACCGCGGGTGCCGCGCAGGTGCATCTGGTCGTCGAATTCCGCAACCTGCAACAATGGCAGGATATGCATCGCCAGCTCGTGCAGCTTCCCGGTGTGGAGAGCGTCGAGATCGGCGCTTTATCGGCACGCAGCGCCGATATTGCAGCGGTTTACTCAGGTGGACCTGACGCGCTTGCTGCGGCGCTCTCGGGACGTGGACTCGACGTCCGCCAGGTCGGCGGAGTATTGCAGGTGCGTCCGGCATTCTAACCCCTCGGGTCGCAGCATTGCGCGGCCGGTCGAGGGGGCTTTGCGTCTGGTTTTTCTTCTGTCACTCTTCAGCACAAGCTACGAGTTCAAGAAACATTGCCGGCTTCAGCTTTGAGTATTCCGAACCTCATTACCCTAGGGCGCGCGATCATTGTGCCCGTCGTGTTCTGGCTGCTCGTTTCGGGGCAGGTCCAGGCCGCGTTCATATTGTTCGTCATTGCTGGCATCAGCGACGCCGTCGATGGCTTCCTGGCCAAACGTTACGGCTGGCAGACCGAGCTTGGGTCCTATCTCGATCCGCTGGCGGACAAGATGCTGGTGGTGTCGATCTTCATCGCGCTCGGCGTTCTCGGTGCGCTGCCATCCTGGCTGGTGATCGCAGTCGTCTCGCGCGATATCCTGATCGTGATCGCCATTGTGCTGTCGTGGCTGCTGGGGCATCCGGTGCATATCAAGCCGCTGGCCGTCAGCAAGGCGAACACGGTGGCCCAGTTGACGCTGGCGGCGATGGTTCTCGCGGACGAAGGGTTCGGGCTGGGCATGGAAGGCACCCGTTTCGTACTCGTCTGGATTACCGGGGCGCTGACGGTGGCGTCGCTCATTGCCTATCTGCAAAGCTGGCTCCGGCATATGGCGGGGTCTGAGACGGACGGCAGTTCTAGCTAAGCGAGCCGTGGGAGGGCAAAAGATGCGCGTCGAACGGCAAGTGCTCTTCTGGCTCTCGGCCCTGATCCTGATTGTCGTTGCCGCGCTGGTGCTGCGTTCGGTCCTGCTGCCGTTCGTGGCCGGCATGGTCATCGCCTACGCGCTCAACCCGTTGACCGACCGTCTTTGCGCGACGGGCATGCCCCGCGTTGTCGCCACAGCTATCGTCGTCACCCTGCTCATGTTGATGTTGGTCGCGGCGGTGGTGTTTCTGGCGCCGATCGTCGTCAAGCAGCTCCAGCAATTTGCCGAGACGCTTCCGGGCGAAGTCGTGCGCTTGCGCAGTCTTGTCGAAGGCTGGGCGCAGGAGCGTCTGGGCAGCCGCTTTCCGGAATTCCAGAAATGGCTCGATGTCTCGGCGGCAGAGTTGTCCCGCAACTGGGGCAGCGTGATCGGGACGGTCGCGCAGTCGGTGTGGGCGCAGGGGCTGGCGCTGGTGAACTTCGTTTCGCTGCTGCTGATCACGCCGCTGGTGGTGTTCTATCTGCTGGTCGACTGGCACCCGATGCTGGCCAAGCTCGACGGCTGGTTGCCGCGTGATCATGCACCCACGATCCGCCGGCTGGCGCGCGACATCAACGCGGCAGTCTCGGCCTTCATCCGTGGTCAGGGCTTGGTGTGCCTGATCCTCGGCACGATCTATGCGGTCGGTCTGACCTGGGCTGACATCCGCTATGGTCTGCTGATCGGCCTCGTCGCCGGCGTGCTGAGCTTCATACCGTTCGTCGGCGTTGCGCTCGGCCTCGTTGCTGCCGTGTCGATGGCGCTGATCCAGTTCTGGCCGGATACGTTGCCGTTGATCAAGGTGCTGGTGGTGTTCGGGATTGGCCAAGCTCTGGATTCTGCGCTGCTACAGCCGAAGATCGTCGGTCCCAAGGTCGGCCTGCATCCGGTCTGGCTGATTTTCACGCTGTTCGTGTTCGGATATCTGTTCGGTTTCGTCGGTGTGCTGGTTGCTGTTCCCGTCGGCGCAGCAGTGGCGGTGCTGGTGCGGTTCGCGCTGGAGGTTTATCTGTCGAGCTCGATTTATCGCGGCCGTGACAGCGAAAAGCAGGCCGAACCCTATCAGGCGCTCGAGAAGGAGACATGAGCGGTACGCCCGAGCAACTAGCCTTTGATATTCCCCTGCGCAGTGCGCTGGGCGAAGAGGACTTTCTTGTCAGTAGCTGCAACGAAGCCGCCGTCTCACTGATCGACCGCTGGCCTGATTGGCCTCATTCGGCCGTGGCGGTTGCCGGACCGGCGGGGTCGGGCAAAAGCCATCTCGTCAATGTCTGGCGTAGCCGATCTGGCGCGCATGTCGTGAGCGGGGCGGCTGTCGATGACGCTGCCGTGGCGCAGTTGGCCAGCGCAGGTGCGCTTGCGGTGGAGGATATCGACCGCGGCATAGCGGATGAGCGGGCCCTGTTTCACGTGCTGAACGTCGCTGCCGAGCAGAAGCTGTCGGTGCTGCTGACCAGCCGGGCGGCGCCGGGCGAGATCGAGATTGCGCTGCCTGATCTGAGGTCGCGGCTCAGAGCGGCTCCGGTCGTCAATATTTCCCCGCCTGACGAACCTTTGCTCAAGGCATTGTTAGTAAAACTGTTTTCTGATCGTCAGTTGGCCATCGAACCGCACGTGCTGTCCTATCTGGCGCTGCGGATCGAGCGTTCGACGGAAGCTGCCGCGCGTGCTGTGGCTGAGGTCGACAAAATGGCTTTGGCGACTCGCCGCAAGGTCACCAGGGCGCTGGTGTCGGAAGTGCTTGGTAAACAGGCCGAGGATTGTGCCGGCGACGAGGCGATTTGATAGAATACGACTGTCATGATCCTGTCGTGAAAGCGTCTGCAAGTCTGGCGGACATGTGACTGCAGACGTTACGGAGCTGGTGGATGAACGCGGCAAAGCACAAGCATAAGTCCAAGGCGCTCGAGCATCCTCCAGTGCCGCCGGAAGGTCCGTCGCGCTTCTACAACCGGGAGCTTTCCTGGTTGCAGTTCAACCGGCGGGTGCTCGAGGAAGCCATGAACGCGTCGCACCCGGCTCTCGAACGGCTGCGGTTCCTGGCGATCTCGGCCTCGAACCTCGATGAATTCTACATGGTGCGCGCTGCGGGTCTGTATGGCCAGGTCGCCGCCAACGTCACCACGCTCAGCGCGGACGGTTTGACGCCATCGCAGCAGCTCGCAGAGGTCAATCGCTTCGTCGCTCAACTGGTTGCCGACAAACAGGCCTGCTGGACGGCATTGCGCGCCGAGATGGCGGAGGCGGGTATCCATCTGGTCGACGCCCGGGGACTGCAGCCGGCGGAGAAAGCTTGGCTCGACACCGAATTTCTCTCGCACATGTTCCCGATCCTGACGCCGATGAATGTCGATCCGGCGCATCCCTTCCCGTTCATCCAGAACGGCGCGCTGACCCTGGTCATCCAGATGGTCCATCCGGACGGCCGGGCGATGAACGGGCTCATTCCGATTCCCTCCCAGCTCGATCGTTTCATCCGCCTTCCGGCCAATCCGGAAGACCCCAAGACGGTTCGCTTCATCCGCGTCGAGACTGCGATCGGGCTGTATCTGGATGAACTGTACCCAAGCTTCCGGATGCTGGAGCAAGGCACGTTCAGGGTTCTTCGCGACAGTGACATCGAGTTTCAGGAAGAAGCCGAAGATCTGACGCGCGCCTACGAGACGCAGCTCAAGCGTCGCCGCCGCGGGCACGTGATCCGTCTGGAGATCGACGCCGACATGGCACCCGATCTGCGCAAATTCGTCATCGATGAGCTCGAGGTGGCCGACGAATCCGTGTTCCTCAAGGAGGGACTTCTGGGTATCGCCGACACCAAGCAGATGATTGTGTCCGACCGGCCGGATTTGCTGTTCAAGCCCTTCACAGCCCGCTTTCCGGAGCGGATTCGCGAATTCAACGGCGATGTATTCGCAGCCATTCGCTCGAAAGACTTCGTCGTGCATCACCCCTACGAATCCTTCGAGGCGGTGCTGCAGTATCTGCGTCAGGCGGTGGCTGATCCCGCTGTCATGGCGATCAAGTGGACGCTATACCGGACCTCTCGCGAGAGGAGCCCGATCGTCGAGGCGCTGAAGGAGGCGGCCGACGCAGGTAAGTCGGTTACGGCGGTGGTGGAGTTGAAGGCGCGGTTCGACGAGTCGACCAACATCAATCTCGCCCGCGACATGGAGAAGGCCGGCGTTCACGTCGTCTACGGCTTCGTGGAGATGAAGACGCACGCCAAGATCGGCATGGTGGTGCGCAGGGAAGGCACCGACATCGCCACCTACTGCCACATCGGCACCGGCAACTATCATCCGCAAACGGCGCGGGTTTACACCGACCTGTCGTATTTCACCGCCGATCCGGCAATCGGCCGCGATGTGGCGCGCATCTTCAATTTCGTCACCGGCTACGGGCGGCCGCAGGACCTGGAAGCGATGGCGGCGAGCCCGCATGGCATCCGCGCACGCATCCTGGAACATGTCGCAGAGGAGATCGCGCATGCCAAGGCCGGCCGGCCGGCCGCGATCTGGGCGAAAATGAACTCGCTGGTCGATCCGCAGATCATCTCGGCGTTCTATGACGCGAGCCAGGCGGGTGTGGAGATCGACCTCGTCGTGCGCGGCATCTGCTGCCTGCGGCCGGGCGTTCCGGGATTGTCGGAGAACATCCGTGTCAAGAGCCTGATCGGGCGCTTCCTCGAGCATTCCCGGATTTATTGCTTCGGGCGCGGAGAAGGGCTGCCATCACCGAAGGCAGCCGTGTATATCAGCTCCGCCGATATGATGCCGCGCAATCTGGATCGCCGCGTCGAGGCGATGGTTCCGATCCGCAACGCAACAGTGCATGAGCAAATTCTCGATCAAATTATGCTGGCAAGCTTGAAAGATAATCAACAGAGTTGGGAAATCATGCCCGACGGCTCGTCGGTGCGCATTCACCCTGAACCGGGCGAGGAACCTTTCAATGCGCACAAGTATTTCATGACTAACCCCAGTCTTTCGGGGCGCGGTCAGGCGTTAAAGGAACACATGCCGCCGCGCTTCAAATGGGCCGTGAGGGATTAGTGGGCGTTGAGTTTGAGCAAGTCCGGAATGCCGATCTCGGTGCCCGGGACGCCGCATTGGAGCCGATCGGCGTCATCGATATCGGCTCCAACTCGGTGCGCCTCGTGGTCTATGAAGGCGCGGTTCGTGCGCCGACGCCGCTGTTCAACGAGAAGGTGCTGTGTGGCCTCGGCCGGTCGGTCGCAACGACAGGTCAGCTCGGCAAGGAAAGTGTTGATCGTGCGCTGGCGGCACTGCGCCGCTTCCGGGCCATATGCCAGGTGCTCGAGGTCAAGAACGTCCGCGTGATCGCAACCGCCGCGGTGCGCGAAGCTGCCGATGGTCCTGACTTCATCGCCGAGGGCGAGCGCGCCTGCGGTTGCCGTATTCAGATCCTGTCTGGAGAGCGTGAGGCCGAACTGGCAGCGCAGGGAATCCGCATGGGTTTCGGCGATGTCGATGGCGTCGCCGGAGACCTTGGCGGTGGTAGCCTTGAACTGATCGATATCTCGGGCACGCGGCTGAAGCATGCCGTGACGCTGCCGCTCGGCGGGCTTCGGCTGCTCGATCAGACGGCCAATCGCATCGAACGCGCCATGCCAGCCGCCGACGAAGCCTTGCAGCGGGTCGAGTGGCTGCCCGAAGTACCGAATCGCAACTTCTACGCCGTGGGCGGTACGTGGCGAACGCTTGCCAAACTGCACATGGAAGAATGCGGTTATCCGCTGCGCGTGATGCAGGGCTATGCCATTCCGGCTCGTGAAGCACTGCTGTTCTGCGAGGGCATCCGCAAGGGCAAGAAGGTCAAGGGCGTGGACGGCGTCGCCCGCGCGCGGCGTGAGGTTCTGCCGCTCGGCGCGCTGGTGATGGAACGCCTGCTACGCCGGTTGCAGCCGGACAAGGTCGTGTTCTCGGTCTTCGGTATTCGTGAGGGCCTGCTGTTCTCGCTGCTGTCCGATCACGAACGCAACAAGGACCCGCTGCTCAGTTTCTGTGAGGAATATGCGCGGTTGCGGTCGCGCTGCGTCAATCATGCGCGCGAGTTGTGCACGTGGACTGACGCGATATTTGCGAGCGAAGGGCCGGATGAGACGCCGGAAGAACGACGGCTGCGGCATGCCGCGTGCCTGATGTCGGATATCGGCTGGCGGGCGCATCCTGACTATCGCGGCGAGCAGAGCCTGAACGTCATCGCCCATGCCGCGCTGGCGGGCATCGACCATCCTGGCCGGCTGTTCGTCGGGCTGTCGGTCTATTTCCGTCATGTCGGACCAGGTGAATCTGCTCCCGATGATTTCTACGCCCGCATTAAACGCCTGATCGACAAGCGGGCGCTGCGGCGTGCCCGTGTGCTGGGCGCGGCGCTGCGGGTGGCGCACATGATCTCCATCGGCATGGCGGGTATCATCGATGAGACGCCGCTCGGCTATGAAGGCGGGAAACTGGTACTGACGATCCCCCCCGCGTATGCGCAACTCGATGGCGAGCGCTTGCGGCGGCGGTTCCAGGCGCTGGCCAATCTTCTCGGGGTTCCGGGCGAGATCCGGTTTCCCACATAACTTAACGGGTTGCGGCGCATGTGGAGGCGGCGTCACCGCCTCAATAATGCTACGCTTCCCTGACGACATGAGACGTCCTAAGTCTTGTGAACCATGGCAGACGATCCTTACGCGCTTCTCGGCATATCAAAAACGGCTTCCGACGATGACATTCGCCGGTCGTTCCGCAAGCTTGCCAAGGAGCTGCACCCCGACCTGAACCCCGGTGACAAGGTCGCCGTCGAGCGTTTCAAGAAGGTTTCGGCCGCCTATGAACTGTTGAGCGATCCCGAAAAGCGCAAGCAATTCGACCGTGGCGAGATCGACGCCTCGGGCGAACCGCGGCGCGCCTACCAGCCGCAGGGCGCCGCTGGCGGCGGCGGACCGTTCGGATGGCGCGGACGTGCGGCCGGAGCAGGGCCGGGCGCTGGCATGGACGATGCGGGTTTCTCCGATATCTTTTCCGACATCTTCGGTTCGCGCACGCGTGGCGCCGGAGCGGGTGCCGCCGGCATCCGCGGCAGTGACGTGCGCTATACGCTGGAGATCGACTTCCTGGAGGCGGTGGCTGGCGCGCGCAAGCGGGTGACGATGCCGGAAGGCGGTCTGCTCGATCTGTCGGTGCCGGAAGGTGTTACCGACGGCCAGGTTCTGCGCCTGCGCGGCAAGGGCGGCTCGGGCTTCCGAGGCGGCGAGGCGGGCGATGCGCTGGTCGAGATCAAGGTGCGCCCGCATGCGGACTTCAAGCGCGTCGGCGATGACATCACCAGCGAACTGCCGATCGCGATCGACGAGGCCATTCTCGGCGCGAAGGTCGAGGTGCCGACGATTACCAGTCGCGTTCAGTTGACGATCCCCAAGGGCACGAGCTCGGGGCGCGTGTTTCGCCTGCGCGGCAAGGGCGTAAAGAACTCTACGACGGGGACGACCGGCGATCAGCTCGTCACGGTGCGCATCGTGCTGCCCGATCAAATCGACGACAGCCTCGCCTACTTCATGTCGGAATGGCGCCAGCGCAACGCCTACAATCCACGCGAACGTGGTTGACGGACGAACTGCGCCGGCTCGCGCCGAGCCCACCTCTGGATGTGGCAAAATCAAGGCAAAGCAATAGGTTGCCGTCTGACGCTACGATAAAGTAGGGTGCTGGCGACGGGCCGTTGTTAAGGCCGGAGTGTTGCCGCGCGTGGACGCGGTTGCGGGAGGGACGTTGCGTGGTCGCGAATGCTGGCGTGCTCGTTGTCCGTGAGGACACTTACATCAAGGGCAAGATCAAGAACTGCCGGCATATTGACATTTTCGGTTACGTCGAGGGCGAGCTGACAGCCGATACGGTGATGATTCATGAGGGCGGCCGCCTGTTCGGCAAGGTGAAAGCTGGCAACGCCGATGTGCATGGCACGCTGCAGGGCAACGTCACCGTCGCCAATCTCATTCACATTCGCAGCTCCGGCGTGGTCAGCGGCAACGTGCAATACGGCAAGCTGGCCATGGAGGCAGGCGGCGATCTGAGTGCGGACGTTCGCAATGTACCGCCGTCGATTGCGGGCGATCTCGACCTGACCGTGTACAGGGGCCGCACCGTCGGTGTGACGGTCGTCGACCTGACGGCGATTGATCCCGATGATGAGGCGGGCAGCCTGACTTACACCGTCAGCAACACGAATAACGGTTTCGTTTCGCTGTCGCATGCGCCGGCGCAACCGGTGACGTCGTTCACGCAGGCTGACCTCGAAGCCGACAAGGTCGCATTCAAGCACGATGGCTCTGCCGCCGACTGGGCGAGCTTCGATGTGGTGGTCACGGATGCTTCCGGCGCCACGTCCGGGACGGCACAGACCGTCAAGGTCACCGTGCACAACCGCAGATAATCGGGAACAGATCCCCCGCCTTTGCGCGTTCTATCCGTGTAACCCCTGGAACAGTGCGCTGGCCCTGGCTGGTGTAGTCTTGTTCCATGATGAGGTTGGACGTCCGGACTGCTGGCGCCAACTCCCAGCCGACGGAGGAAAACATGATGACGAACACGCGCGCTGTAATGATGATGGCTGCGATAGTCGCAGGTTCCATGGCCGTGATGTCGAATGGTGCGGAAGCGCGCCGCGGTGGACCGAGCGTGGTCGAGTGGAGTTTTCAAACGCCCGGTCCGCAGCGCGGATATTCCGGTTTCGTGCCGAGCGCTGGTCCGCGGTCCGTTTACTGTGATTATCAGCGCATCCCCAATCGCAAATGCACCGTCGATCGTAATGGTCGGGAAAGGTGCCGCATCGTCAACTGGACCCTGAAGCAGGCCTGTTATTGATCCCCCCTCCCAGACAGACCTGCCGATCCAATCGCGTTCCCTCCCCAGATGCGCGATTGCAGGGCCTGGAGCGAGGTAGCAACCCGGACGGGTTCACCTCGCTCTTTTTTGTGACATGACAGCCTCGCGAAATTCGATGGCGCCATTGTGCTGTTTCTGGCCGCGCCTTGATGTATACGTCGGTCAAACGACAAAACGCAGGAGGCTGAACCCGTGCTTTTGGGCTGCATCGCCGACGATCTGACCGGCGCTACCGACCTTGCCCTGATGTTGACGCGCAATGGCATGCGCACGGTGCAGGTTATGGGTGTGCCGGACGCAAATACGCCGCTGGACGGCATCGATGCAGTCGTGGTGGCGCTGAAGTCGCGCACCAATCCGGTGGATGAAGCCGTCGCGTGGTCGCTGGCGAGTGCGGACGCGTTGCTGGCGCGTGGCGCCAGGCAGTTGTTCTTCAAGTATTGCTCAACCTTCGACTCCACCGACAAGGGCAACATCGGGCCGGTGGCCGAAGCGTTGCTGGAGAAGGTCAACGGCGAGATCGCGCTGGTTAATCCGGCGTTTCCCGCCAACAAGCGCACGGTTTACTTCGGCAACCTGTTCGTCGGCGAGGTGCCGCTGCACGAAAGCCCGATGAAGGATCACCCGCTGACGCCGATGCGCGATTCCAATCTCGTGCGCGTGATGCAGCGTCAGACGAAGATGAAGGTTGGTCTGGTGCCCTACGGCGTTGTCGAACAAGGCGTGGATGCCACCAAGGCCGCGCTCGATGCGGCGGCGCGCGACGGCACGCGCTTCGCGGTCGTCGATGCAATCAGCGATCGGCATCTGGTCACCATGGGCGCAGCGGCGGCGGATCATAAGCTCATTACGGGCGGATCCGGCGTGGCGATGGGCTTGCCTGAGAACTTCATACGCAAAGGGCTGTTGAAGAAGGCGGACGGCGCGGCGCGCATGTCTGCCGCCAAGGGCCGCGCGCTGATTATCGCGGGAAGCTGCTCGGAGGCGACGCGCGGGCAGGTCAAAGCTGCGCAAGCTGCTGGACTGCCGTCGTTGAAGATCGATCCGCTGGCGATCGCGCAGAAAAAGCTCGGCGCGTCCGACCTGGTGGACTGGGTGCTGAAGCAGCCCGCCGACCGCCCCGTTCTCATCTATTCGAGCGATGATCCCGACACCGTGCGTGGCGTGCAGGCCGAGCTCGGCCGCGAGGCGGCAGGCGCTATGGTCGAGCGCGAACTGGCGGCTGCTGCAAAGCAGCTCGTGGACAAAGGCTTCACGCGTGTGATCGTTGCCGGTGGTGAGACGTCGGGTGCGGTTGTCGGAGCGCTCGGTGTCAGCGCCATCGAGATCGGGCCGGAGATCGATCCTGGCGTTCCGTGGACGCGCAGCATGGACGGGCGTGATTTGGTGCTGGCGCTGAAATCGGGCAACTTCGGCGCGCCGGATTTCTTCCTGAAAGCCTGGGATCTGATCGGATGAGCAGCGAAGCCAAACTGCGGGAGATAGTCTGCACCTGCGGTGCGTCGCTGTTCAATCGCGGACTTACGCACGGCTCGACTGGCAACATCTCGGTGCGCTTGGAAGACGGTGGCTGGCTGATGACGCCAACCGGATCGTCGCTTGGCACGCTCGATCCGGCGCGACTGTCGCGGCTGGACGCTTCCGGTAAGTTGATTTCCGGCGATGCACCGACCAAGGAAGCTTTTTTGCACACCACCATGTACGCCCAGCGACCGCAGTCCGGCGCGGTCGTGCATCTGCACTCGACCCATTCGGTTGCAGTGAGCTGCCTTGATGGCATTGATCCCTGCAATTGCCTGCCGCCGATCACTGCCTACTACGTAATGCGCGTAGGCGCGCTGCCCCTGGTGCCGTACTATCCGCCCGGAGATGCGGCCCTGGCGGATGCCGTTGGCAAACTGGCAAGCCGGCATCACGCCATGCTACTGGCAAATCACGGTCCGGTCGTTGCCGGCAACGGCCTGTCGGCGGCTATGGATGCGGTTGAGGAGCTGGAAGAGACCGCGCGGCTGTTCCTGATGTTGCGGGGGCAGCCGATCCGAATGCTCACGGATGCGCAAGTTGCTGAATTGCAGCGGCGTTTTCCGAGCTAAGACAATCCCTTATTTCGTTGTTGCAGGATTAGGAACGATGGCAAACAAGATCGATCTCGAAGGCCGCGTAGCGGTTATCACTGGCGGCGCACAGGGCTTCGGCCGAGCCGCGACCGAGCGCTTCATCGCCTCTGGCGCCAAGGTCGCGATCTGGGATCGTGACTTGGAGTTGGCTGAAAAAACCGCAAAGGCGGTCGGCAACGGCGTCAGCGCTTTCGTCTGCGACGTCACGGATGCGAAATCGGTCGAGGCAGCCCGCGACGCCACGCTGTCAACGTTCGGCAAGATCGAGCTTCTGGTCAATAACGCCGGTGTGGCTGGTCCGACCGCCAAGGCGTGGGAATACTCGCTGGAAGATTTGCGCTTCACCATGCGCGTCAATTTCGAGGGGCCTTGGAACTGCTGTAAGGCGCTGGTCCCCGGCATGATCGCGCAAAACTACGGCCGCATCGTCAACATCGCGTCGATTGCCGGCAAGGAAGGCAACCCGAATGCCAGCGCCTATTCGGCATCAAAGGCAGCGCTGATCGGCTTCACCAAATCGCTGGCCAAGGAAGTCGCGACCCACGACATCTCGGTCAACGCCATTGCGCCGGCAGTTGCGCGCACGGCGATCCTCGATCAGGTGACCGAGGAGCACATCAACTACATGCTGTCCAAGATCCCGCGCGGCCGTCTCGTCACGGTCGACGAGGTCGCGGCTCTGATCGCCTGGGCGTCGTCCAGCGACTGCTCGTTCACGACCGGCCAAGTGCTTGACATCTCAGGTGGTCGCGCCACCTACTGATCGATGTCACGGGAATGTGATATGGAGCGGTCGCATTCGATGGATGCGGCCGCTCGTCGCTTTGTACAATCGCCACGATAATGACCGGATGAGGTGGCAACTCTAAGGCGAAGACAGCCGTATTCGCGGCTGCCGTGTGTGTGCGTAACAAAGCTAGGAATGCTGGGTGATCTTGCCAAACAGCGACGAACCAATCGTCGAGCGTAACCCAAAGGCCGACGCCAAGCCGGACCATAGCGAACATGATTGGCGGTTGCGGATTCGGCAGCAGGAGATTCTGTCGAGCCTGGGTGTCATGGCGCTGCAGGGCGCGACGTTTGACGAACTGCTGAATTCCGCCGCACGGTTGGCAGCCGACGGGCTGGAAGCCGATTTCTCCAAGGTGCTGCAGTGCCATCAGGACGGAAAGGCTTTGCTCGTGGTCGCCGGCGTCGGTTGGGGGCCGGACGTGGTTGGCCAATCCGCGATCGGTGCAGGGTTCGACTCCCCTGCCGGATTTGCGCTGAAAACCGGCAAGCCGGTCATTTCCAACCATCTCGAACATGAGCAGCGTTTCAAAACGCCGGGTCTGTTCCGCAAGTACGGGATCAAGCGCGCCGTCAACGTGATCCTCCAGGGCGATGGCGCTCCGTTCGGCGTGCTCGAAGTCGATAGCCGCAGCGAGGGTGAGTTTGTCGAGCAGGATCTGACCTTCCTGCAGGGCTTGGCCAACATTCTCGGCATGGCGATCGAGCGCCGCCGGTACGAGGAGCAACTCGAGGCCTCGATCGAGCGGCAGGACATGCTGCTGAAGGAGGTCAATCACCGCGTCAAGAATAGTCTTCAGCTTGTCGCGAGCATGCTGCGGCTTCAGGTCGGCAGCATCGAGGACGAAGGCGTCCGGCAATTGCTGAGCGAAGCCCAAGCGCGGGTCATGGCAGTCGCACGCGCCCATGAGAGGCTTTACAAGTCGACGGATGTCGCCCGCCTGGATCTGTCCGGTTACCTCAAGGATGTTTGTGAAGATGTGGCGGACTCGGCAGGAAGCTGCGAGCTGGTTTATGAGGCGGCCGGATCGATCTACATCGAAACGGATCGCGCCATTCCGCTGGCGCTGCTGGTGACCGAACTGGCGACCAATGCAGCCAAATATGCCTATCCCGACGAAGAGGGCGGAATCATCCGCGTTAGCATCCGGCCGGAACCCGAGGACATGCTGGAGCTGAGCGTTTCGGACGATGGCGTCGGGCTTCCGCCGGAATTTGACTCCGCGGCGCTCAAAACTCTCGGAATGCGCCTGATCCGCGCGTTCGCGCAGGGGGTCGGCGGCACGATCGAATTCGGTAATCGTGCGCCTGGCGCGCAGGTCACGCTGCGCTTTCCACGCAGGCATTCCGACAATCCCCATTGATCGAGGATTGCCGGATCGCCCTTAAGGATCAGTAGGTCTTAGCCGCCTGAGCTTGCGCCTGTCCCTTCACGGCGCGCACCTCAGCCTGTGCGGCGGCAGCTAGAAGCCGCGCGTCGTTCAGGATCGTGCACAACTGGAAGCCCTCGTCGAAACGCTTCAGTGCGGTTTTCGCACTATCCGTGTGCACGCCCGCAATCAAACCCATGGCGCGCGTGCGACTGCGGATCGATTCCATGGCCTCCAGCACCGCAGGAACGTCCGGATCGAGCGTCGGCGTGTGACCCATCGATAGTGAAAGATCGCCCGGACCGACATAGACACCATTGAGACCGGGCACCGACAGGATCTCATCCAGGTTGGCGAGCGCCTTGGTCGTTTCGATCATGGCCAGCAGCAAGACTTCCTCGTTCGCATGCTGCCAGTAATCCGCGCCGCCGTATTGTACGGCCCGGTTGGGGCCGAACGAGCGGTTGCCCATCGGTGCATAGCGAGCTGCTGCGACGAACGCTTCGGCTTCCGCCTTGGTGTTGATCATCGGGCAGATCAGGCCGTAAGCGCCGGCATCCAGCATCTTCATGATGATGGCCGGATCGTTCCACGGAATGCGCGCCATAGGCACGGCATCCGTCGTCGAGATCGCCTGCAGCATGCCGACGGCGGCCTGGAAATCGACCGGGCCATGCTGGAGGTCGATCGAGACGCTGTCGAAGCCCTGATGCGCCATCAGCTCCGCCGAATAGGAGCTGGGTATGGCGCACCAGCCGTTTACGACGCGGCCACCTTCGGCCAGCATCGCCTTGATCTTGTTCTTGCGCATGTTTCCTCCCCGTTTCCGGGTCCGTTGTCTATTTCAGCACTTCTGGATTGAAGACGTGCGATGCCGGCAGCTTGCCATCGAAGTAGTCGGTGATGTTGTTGGCCACCGTAGATGCCATGCGGGCGAGGCCTTCAGCGGTGCTGGCGGCGGAGTGCGGCGACAGGATGATCTTGTCCGATTGCAACAGCGGATCATCTGCCTTCGGTGGTTCGGTGACCATCACATCGAAGCCGGCGCCCTTGATCTTGCCGGCGTTGAGGGCCGCAACCAGTGCTGCTTCATCGACGATACCGCCGCGCGCGCAGTTGATGACGTAAGCTGTTGGCTTCATCAGGGCCAATTCGCGTGCGCCGATCAGGTTGCGGGTGTCGTCCTGCAGCGGGCAATGCGGGGAAACGAAATCCGCCTGCGGCAGCACGTCGTGCAGGTTGGTTGCGGGTTCGCAGCCCATGGCGCGGATCTGCTCCGCGCTAAACGCCGGATCGATGCCGATGCAGCGCATGCCCAACGCGTTGCAGACCACGGCGAGGCGGCTGCCGATGCGCCCGAGACCGATGATCAGGATCGTGCGCCCGGCGATATCGATGGCGTCGAGCTTGTTCTTGATCATGAAGTCGCCGGTGCGGGTGGCGTGATCGAATTGGGTTTGCCGCTTGGCCAGGCTGAACATCATCGCCAGCGTGTGCTCGACCACCGACGGGGCGTTGGCTTCGCCGACGGTGGCGACGATGACGCCCTTCTCAGTCGCGGCCGCAATGTCGATGTTGTCGACGCCGACGCCATGACGGGAGATGATCTTGAGCTTCGGCGCCTTTTCGATCATCCAGCGCTCGATGCGCGGCATGCGTACGGCAATCGCCTCGACGTCGGGGAGATGATGCTCCCAATGCTGCGGCTCGGGGCTTTCCGGCACGATCAGCTCGATATCCGATCGGGATTCGAGGATTTCCATGCCAGCGGGGTGCATGCGTTGCAGGCAGATAACTTTACGCATCAGTGGATCTCGTCTTGCTTGGCCAGCGCTTCACGCAGCATGGCGGCGTTGAAGCCGGGCTTGCGCGCCATGTCGAGAATGACGGCTTCCTTGCGCGCCATGAAATCGCAGGCGGCAGGGAGTTTCTCGGCGACATCGTGTGGGATGACGACGGCACCATGGCGATCGGCATGGATCAGATCGTTCGAGCGCACCATCATGCCGGCGACACGGACTTCTTTGCCGTAGTCGGCCAGATGAACGTAGCCGTGGCTGGGCATGATCGAGCCGGCCAGCACGTTGAGCCCCGGCGCCCACTGCGGAATGTCGCGGATGCTGCCGTCGGTGACGACACCGGCGCAGCCGAGCGCCTTGTGCACCGTGCTCTGCACTTCACCCCAGAACGCGCCGAAACCGACATCCGGACCGTCGAGGTCCTGGATCACGACGATCTGCGGTCCGGGCGGGGAGGCGACGTACTCGTAATAGCCGATGCGCTGGGCGCGGGCGTCGGCGGAGTTGAGCTCCGAAGGGTGAATGGAGCGGATCGTGGCCGTGCGCGCATAGCCGACCATCGGCGGCAGGTCGGGGAACGGCGCCACCAGCGGCCGGGTATTGAAATCACCGCGGCGGAACTTGTTGTCGATGACTTCAAGCGCATTGCAGATGGTGGGCGTATCGAACGCGCGCAGTTGTTCGAGCAGATCCGGATTGAGCATGGGTATCGGTCCTTGATTGACGATGACGGTGGGAGCCGGAACGGCGTGAGGCACGTTCCGGCACGATGATTGGTTCAGGCGGCGCCGGTGGCTTTGATGCGCGCGTCGTCGAGGCCGACGTTGCGGGCGCATGCGACGAGGCGCGCCCAGGTGTCGTCCGGCAGCGGCACGCCTTCAGCCAAACGTTTGCCGCGCGTGGCGAGCTCGGGTTCGCCGGGCACGAGCACGTCCTTGCCGGGCTCGATCGGACGGGAGCTTTTGAAGAACCCGACATAGCGCTCCACGTCGGTCGGGAAGAAGTCGACCGGATCGAGCTGCTTGGGGTCGATGTAGATCGACAGCATACCGTTGGCCCAGCGGCGGTTCGGCGAGGCGGCACCCGTGCCGGTCAGTGCGCCGCCGAGAATCTCGACCATGAACGCGAGGCCGGAGCCTTTGTGGTCGCCGAATGCGCGGATGGCGCCCTTGCCCTGCGAATAGTCGCGCGGACCTGTCTCCTCATAGTCGCCGTAGAGCTGATGTGGATCGCCGTTGATCGTCCCGTCCGGTCCGACCAGCGAGTTGTCCGGAAGCTTCTTGCCGCCCTGGCTGGCGACCAGAACCTTGCCCTCGGCAACCACGGATGTTGCGAAATCGAGGATGAGGGGCGTTTTGCCGTCGCGCGGTACGCCGATGGAATAGGGCGCGGTGGACAGGCGACGGTCGACGCCGCCAAACGGGGCAACCAGCAGGCTCGATGCCGCGTTGCAATAATGGATGGAGACCAGGCCGGCTTCAGCGGCCATTTCCGCCCACTCGCCGAGACGGCCGACGTGGCCGGAGTTGCGCAGCGCGACGGCAGACAGGCCCATCGCCTTGCACTTCTTGACGCCGATCTCGACGGCCTGCGGCGCTGTGGTCTGGCCAAAGCCGAATTTGCCATCGACAACCGCCAATACGGGCGTTTCGCGGACGATCTCTACGGTCTGGTTGGCGAGGAAGTCGCCGTCTTCTTTCCACTTGAGGTAGCGCGGGACGCGGACGACACCATGGCTGTCGTGACCGGCGAGGTTCGCGCTTACAAGGGATTTACCAAGCTGCTCGCCTTCCTCCTGCGAACAGCCAGCGGCAATGAAGATATCGCGCACGAAATCGCGAAGCTGATCCGCCCCGATCGTGACCATGAAAAACTCCCCAGATAGATGGTCCAGCTCGATGTGGGCGGACTTCCGGTCCGGGAAATTAGATCACGTTGAAGACGTTGTCACGGACGACCGATAGCGGGCCGATGCCCATTTTTAGCATGGCCCGGAGCGGAAAACGTTGCATCGGGCAGCGGGGCGGTTAGCTTCCCTCACAAAAGCCAGAAGGCAAGGACAAGAGGCCGAGCATGGATTTTTCGCTGCCGCGCGAGTTGGAAGAGCTGGGAGAGCAGGTCAGGGCCTTCGTCAAGGACGAGATTATCCCCTTCGAAAGCGATCCGCGCTGGACGTCGCATGGGCCGACCGACGTGCTGCGCGTCGAACTCAACGAGCGCGCCCGGGCTGCCGGGCTGCTGTCGGCGCATGTGCCCAAAGAATACGGCGGGCGCGGACTCGATCACGTCGGCAAGGCGGTGGTGCTGGAGGCGGCGGGGTATTCGATCCTGGGGCCTGTGGCGTTGCACTGCCAGGCGCCCGATGAAGGTAACATCCACCTGCTGGAACTGGTCGCGACGCCGGAGCAGAAGAAGCGCTATCTGGCGCCACTGGCGACCGCGCGTGCGCGGTCCTGCTTCGCCATGACCGAGCCGCATCCGGGCGCCGGGTCCGATCCGTCGATGCTGGCAACGCGCGCGGAACGCGATGGCGACGGCTACGTCATCAATGGCCGCAAATGGTTGATCACCGGCGCTGACGGCGCGGCGTTCACGATCATCATGGCGCGCACCGGCGACGGTCCGCACGACGCAACGATGTTCCTGGCCGATCTGCCCGATCCGGCGTTCAAGATCACGCGCACGCTGGATACGATCGACTCTTCCTTCATGGGTGGCCATGCGGTCATCGACATCGAGAACCTGCGGGTCGGGCCGGAGGCCGTGCTGGGAGAGGTCGGCAAAGGGTTTCGCTACGCGCAGGTGCGGCTGGCGCCAGCGCGCCTGACCCACTGCATGCGTTGGCTCGGCGCGGCGCAGCGGGCGCACGACATCGCGGCTGAGTACGCGCGCACGCGAATGGCATTCGGCCAGCCGATCGGCGCGCACGAAGGCGTCAGCTTCATGCTGGCCGATAACCTGATGGACATGCATGTGAGTCGTCTGTCGATCCGTCATTGCGCCTGGCTGCTCGACCAGGGGCATCGGGCGGGATCGGAAAGCTCTATGGCCAAGGTGATCTGCTCGGAAGCGATCATGCGTGTTGTGGATCGCTCAATGCAAATCCTCGGCGGCTCCGGCCTGACACGCGATACCGCGGTAGAGCGCATTTTCCGCGACGTCCGCGCATTCCGTATCTACGACGGCCCGTCCGAGGTGCATCGCTGGGCGTTGGGCCGGCGTGTGATCGAGAA
The DNA here is from genome assembly GCA_023426855.1 of Pseudomonadota bacterium. GTDB lineage: Bacteria > Pseudomonadota > Alphaproteobacteria > Rhizobiales > Hyphomicrobiaceae > ZC4RG25. Next base: position 24,967 of record JAEZBU010000411.1, read on the forward strand.
GCCGGACGGACATAGCCGGAAAAAGAGCTGATCCGCAGGTTCACAATGCGGCGGGCAGCCCATGCGCGCGGCGGACACCGTCCAGGATCATGTCC
>JAEZBU010000043.1 GCA_023426855.1 Pseudomonadota bacterium
TCAACAGCAGCATGCTGTCGGTCGGCTGCGCGCTGTCGCTGTAGTCACCCGTGACGCCAGCCTCATAGGCCATCGGCTCGCCCGGCAGTGCGTCGAGGTATGCCACGTTGATCCTGTTGGCCGCCGCGTTGGTCGGCGTCAGGATCACGAACGGATTGCCCTCGGCCAGCGTCTGGATCGGGTTCACGCGGCCATTCAGCAGCTCCAGATCGGTCTCATCGACGTCGCCTTCGCGGATGCGATCAAGCACGTTGACCAGATCCTCATCGTCCTGACGGAAAACTTTGGTCAGCTCGAGCAAGGACGTGCCGGCGCCATCGCGCAGCGCCGGGATGCTGAAGAAAAACGGGCCGCCGTAGGTCGATTCCAGATGTTCGGCGACCTCGGCTTCCTGCACCACCGGCGGCAACTGATGCAGATCTCCGAACAGCAGCAGGCGCACGCCGCCGAACGGCTCTCGCGGACGCCCGCGATTGATGCGTAGCGACAGGTCGATCGCCCACATCAAATCGGAGCGCACCATCGACACTTCATCGATGATCAGGAACTTCAGCTTCCGCATCACACGGCCATTGCGGCTGCGGCGGATGTCGCTTTCGCGAACGAGGCGTGGAGGTAGCCCGAAGAAGGAATGGATCGTCTGGCCGCCGACATTGACGGCCGCAAGCCCCGTCGGCGCGAGCACGACGGCATCTTCGCCGAGCGACTCGCGCAGCACCTTCAGCAGTGTTGACTTGCCTGTACCGGCGCGGCCGGTAACGAACAGATGCCCGCCGCCCTCGATAAATGGGAACCGGACGGCGAGCTCATGTTCGTGCGTAACCTGGACGCCCTGCGGCCAGCCGACAATGCGGTCGAAGCTGGCCCCAGGCAGCACAGGCTCGGCGTCGCTCAAGCGACGGCCTGCGCTTCCTTGATGCGCTCCATCTTCTTGCGCATGTTCGGGTCGAGCCAGAGCTTCCTCAAACGAATCGAATTCGGTGTCACTTCGACGAGTTCGTCATCTTCGATGTAGGACATCGCCTTTTCAAGCGTCAGCTTCATCGGCGGCGTCAGCGTCAGAGCGTCGTCCTTGCCAGAAGCACGGACGTTCGTCAGCTTCTTGCCCTGCACGACGTTGACGATGAGGTCGTTCTCGCGCGAGTGCTCGCCGACGATCATGCCCTCGTAGACCTTGGTCTGCGGGGAAATCATCGCAGGCCCGCGATCCTGCAGATAGAACAGCGAATAGGCCGTCGCCTCGCCGGCGCCGTTGGAAATCAGCACGCCGGTACGACGTCCCTGGATCTCTCCTTTGAACGGCACATAGTCGTGGAAAATGCGGTTCATCACCGCCGTACCACGGGTATCCGACAGCATCTCGCCCTGGTATCCGAGCAGGCCGCGCGTCGGCACATGAAACACCATGCGCGTACGTCCGCCGCCTGACGGGCGCATTTCCAGCAGCTCGCCTTTGCGTTCCGACAGCTTCTGCACGACAACGCCGGTGTGCTCATCATCGACGTCGATGATCGTCTCCTCGACTGGCTCCAGCTTCTGGCCTGTCGCCTCGTCGATCTTGATGACAACCTTCGGGCGCGACACGGTCAGCTCGAAACCTTCGCGGCGCATGTTTTCAATCAGGATGGCGAGCTGCAGTTCGCCACGGCCGGCAACCGTGAAAGCGTCCTTGTCGTCGCTTTCGGCGATGCGAATGGCGATGTTGCGCTCAGCCTCGCGCAGCAGACGGTCGCGGATGACACGGCTCTGAACCTTATCGCCTTCCTGACCCGCGAACGGACCGTCGTTGATGCGGAAGGTCATGGACAGCGTCGGCGGATCAACCGGCTGTGCGACCACCGGCTCCTGCACGGCCGGATCGCATAGCGTATCGGCGACCGTCGCCTCGCTCATGCCTGCAACCGCGACGATCTCGCCGGCTTCGGCCTGATCGACCGGCACCCGCTCCAGGCCGCGGAACGCCAGCACCTTGCTGACGCGGAAATTCTCGACCAGCGTGCCGTCATGGCGCAGCGCCTTCAGCGGCGCGTTGACCTTCATGACGCCCGAGGTGATGCGACCGGTAAGAATGCGGCCAAGGAACGGATCGGCTTCCAGCGTCGTCGCCAGCATGCGCACCGGGCCTTCTTCAACCGTCGGCGGCGGCACGTGCTTCAGCACCAGATCGAACATCGGGGTGAGGTCTTCCTGCGGGCCTTCCGGCGCCAGCGCCATCCAGCCGTTACGGCCCGAACCGTACAGCACAGGGAAATCGAGCTGCTCGTCGGTAGCGTCGAGGTTGGCGAACAGATCAAAGATCTCGTTCAGCACTTCGAGATGACGCTCGTCCGGACGATCGATCTTGTTGATCGCCACGATGGGGCGGAGGCCACGCTTCAGGGCTTTCGAGACGACAAACTTCGTCTGCGGCAGCGGCCCTTCGGAGGCGTCCACGAGCACGATCACGCCATCGACCATGTTCATGATGCGCTCGACCTCGCCGCCGAAATCGGCGTGGCCTGGCGTGTCGACGATGTTGATGCGCGTGTCTTTCCAGACGACGCTGGTGCACTTGGCGAGAATGGTAATACCGCGCTCACGCTCGATATCGTTCGAGTCCATGGCGCGCTCGGCGACCTTCTGGTTCTCGCGGCACGAGCCCGACTGCTTCAGGAGCTGGTCAACCAGGGTGGTTTTGCCGTGGTCGACGTGGGCGATGATGGCGATGTTGCGAAGATCCATACGGCTCACAAATGTTGCGGTGCAATAAGTTGGGCGGGACGTAGCACATTCCGGCCGCCATCGCCAGCGGGGTCAGCCGCTTACGTCGCATTGGCCGCGGGTTGTACTTGCTTCAGGCCGAGGCTTTGGGCTTTGCGGCCCCGGATGCCTTATCCTGCTCACGCATATAGAGGTCGAAAAGGTATTCGTCGAGGTCCGGACGCGGCCCTTCGACCTTATCTTGCCGCCGGCGTTGGCGCTCCTGCAGCCGTTTGGCCGACGATGTTGCGCCAGATCGCTTCATGCGGCGTCCGGCCGAGATCAGCAGCGCAGTCGTCGGCTCATCAAGGTCCATCTCCTCCAGGAAGTTCTCGCGCATCGCATAGAAGCTTTGCAGGATGGCGTCCCGCGCCTGCTTGCGCTGCTCGATCGGCACGTTCGGATGTTTGCGCGGGTCCAGCGTCTGCAGCGCACGGCGCATGTCGTGCAGCGGGGCGTAGGGATACAGGCCAATGAGGTCGGCCGTCTCGCCCACGTTACGGTAAACGATCCGCATATTGTCCAGCGTCTCGCTGATCCGGCAGAACGCGGCGATGTAGTCGTCGGCGGTCGGATAGGTCTTCTCGCAGAACGAAAACAGCGCCGACTTGGTGCGCACGATGCCGCGCCATTCGTCTTCCAGGCTTTGCACGAACTTGGAGCGCTTCTGGAACACGTTGGCGAGATAGGCGGCGATTACGGTGACGAACACCAGCGCCATGTCCTTGAGGTAATCGTAGATGTCGGCGGCGATCAGGGCGAGCGGGGTGTCGGCGACGCCGGGAATGCGGCCGGCCAACTTGGTCGCCAGCGAGAAGATCAGCACCGCAACCAGCAGCACATAGACACGGCGCAGCGTGCGATTGAGACGCGAACGGGTCATGAAACGGCCACCCCTGGACTGCCCCCGCGGGCAAGCGCATCACTTCTGCCGGGATGGTTAGACCAAGGCAAGGCAGGTTGCGTGCTGGTGGCGGGAAACCCGTAGATCTGTGGCGCGCTTGCCGGTGTTCTGCCCGCCACAGCCATACGCGCGAGGAGCTGCGCCAATGAGAATCGGCGCAGTGTTCAGCCGAGATGCTCGGCTTGTCGCAAGCTGTTGGCTGGATTCCCGCGCAGGTGTTCGGTCCCGGCGGATTGGTTGGACCGAATCGGTGTAGCTCGAGGCATTGCCTTCGTCAGGGAACGCCACGGGCCATGCAGGTGAGATTGCACGCCAACGCCACCACCACGCCGAGAACCCGGGCCTACATCCAGAACAGCACGGCGACTGTCGCCGCGCTCGCGCGCGAGCTCGGCGTCAGCCAGACCAC
>JAEZBU010000088.1 GCA_023426855.1 Pseudomonadota bacterium
TGCACGGCGCCAACCGGCTCGCCTCCAACTCGCTGCTTGAAGCCGTCGTGTTCGCCGCCCGCGCCGCCGATGACATCGCCAAGCTCGATCGCGGCACCACGACGCAAGTTCCCCTGCAGCGGTTGAAGGCCAGCCACCTTCCCGATTTCGGCGCGCGCGATGCAGCCATCCAGATCATCCGAACGACGATGGCACGCCACGTCGGCGTCGAACGCGACGCTGAGGGTTTAGAAGCCGCGTTGAAGACGCTGTCCGCCATCGGCGAGGCAGCGGACGGCGACGTCGTTATCGAGAACTGGGTGCTGGCGGCGCGGCTCGTTGCCGAATGCGCCCGCCGCCGCAAGGAAAGCCGTGGTGCGCATTACCGCCGCGATTTTCCGCATTCTGATGCCAAATGGCAGCGGCACAGCTCTATCCTGCGCTCGGGGCTCGATCTCAAATCAGCCATGTCGGGCGTTCTCGCCGCGACGCTCGGCGCGGCTCAAAAACACGATGAAGGTGAGACATGACGACCAGAACGCGTTTCGATGCCGGCCTGCCCGCAGCCCTGATCGACCCGGCAGTGGCGAGCGCACTGGCTGAGGACCTCGGTCTTGCCGGCGACATCACCACCGATTCCACCATCGCGCCGGATCTCACCGCAACCGCTGTCTTTGCCGTGCGCAAGCCCGGCGTGATCGCCGGTCTCGATGTCGCCGCGGCTGCCTTCCGCCATCTCGACCCCGATGTCAGCTTTACGCCGCTGGTGGCCGATGGCGCACACGTTGAAGCCGGAACCACGCTGGCCCGCGTCTCGGGACGTGCCCGGTCGCTGCTGACCGGCGAGCGCGTGGCACTCAATTTCCTCGGCCGTATGAGCGGCATCGCCACACTCACCCGGTCGTACGTCGAAGCCGTCGCCGGTACGCGCGCGCACATCATCGACACACGCAAGACGACGCCCGGTCTGCGCGCGTTCGAAAAATACGCCGTACGCGCCGGAGGTGGCATGAACCACCGCATCGGCCTGTTCGACGCCGTGCTGATCAAGGACAATCACATAGCCGTTGCTGGCGGCATTGAAGCGGCGATCACGGCCGCCAAATCGCGCGCCGGGCATATGGTCAAGGTCGAGGTTGAGGTCGATACGCTGGAGCAGCTCAAAGAGGCACTGCGTCATCCGATCGACGCCGTACTGCTCGACAACATGTCGCCGCAACAGCTTGCCGAAGCTGTGAAAATGGTCGACGGCCGGGTGATCACGGAAGCCTCAGGCGGCGTCAATCTGAACACGGTTCGCGCCATCGCGGAAGCGGGTGTCGATCTCATTTCGATCGGGGCGCTGACGCATTCCGCATCGGTGCTCGACATTGGCCTCGATATCGAGATCGCACCGCAAGCCTGAGCAGCGCCACGCGTTCACGATAACTGGCGAAAAGCGCTCGCTCGCTTCATTTCGCCATACTTACCCCTCACGTGCTAAGCTGCCGGGCAGCCAGTCAGACGAAGGTGGCGAGCGAGATGACTATGGTCGAGTGGATCGTAATCTGGGGTGCCACGGCGCTTGGGGCAACAGCCATCGCCGGGCTGCTGGCCGCGTGGAAAAAGCGCGACTATTCGTTCTGGATGGGCTGGTCCTTCGTGTTCCCGCCGCTGGTTATAATCCTGGCCCTGATGCCAAAGCGCGACCGCCGTCCGCGCCGTCCAACACTCGATGAAGAAGACGCCGCCGAAATTTGAATTGAGATCGTCGAAACGCGGCTCACGGCATTGTGAGACTATGTCGCATTCACCGGTTTAGTGCGCCGAGCGGTCGCTGCCGCGCGCCGTCCCTTTCCCCTGACACTGCAACACCTTCCCGGCTCGGAGCGCCTGCTTTACCGCCTGCTAATGGCTGACACTTGCAGGCAATCGGCTGAGGAACCCGTGTCTTTGGCGTTCGGTTTACGGGCCGACACGCCATTTTATCGAACACGGAGTCCGACCGATGAAGTACTGGCTTGTAGGCCTTGTGGCCTTGACGGGCGTCGCGATGGCGGCTGGCCCGCATCCTGCCAAAGCCCAAATGTTCGCGCCTGATTGGAGCGACGACAACGACGATTCCTATTACGGCCCAGGCTGGACACCACCGCCTTATGCCTATTGGGGTCCGCCGCGCGCCGTCCGCCCGCCACGCGCGCTTGATCCGCCACCGGCCAACTACACGCCGCCACCCGGAATGTCTTATTACGCGCCGCCCCGGCGCATTAATCCGGCTTCACCGCGCGGCCGCGATGCCGGCCAATGCGGCACATTCCACTATTGGTCAAACGGTCAGTGCGTGGATTCGCGCCTGAAGTAGTCGATTGGAAAGGAATGGAGAAACGCGCATGCGTTTCTCCATCTCGGCGGAGGGGGCTCTGCGGACGGGGCGTGTTCAGCCATCCTTGGCTTTGACGCCGCCGGAGATGGCGGCTTGCGCGGCCGCCAGACGCGCCACCGGCACGCGGAATGGCGAACAGGACACATAGTCCAGGCCGGCTTCGTGGCAGAACGCAACTGAGGCCGGATCGCCACCGTGCTCACCGCAAATGCCGATCTTCAGACCCGGTCGCACCTTGCGGCCACGTTCGGCACCGATACGCACCAATTCGCCGACGCCGTCGCGATCGATCGACACGAACGGGTCGACCTCAAACACGCCCTGCTTGACGTAATTCTCCAGGATCGGCCCAGCATCGTCTCGCGACAGACCCATGCAAGTTTGCGTCAGATCGTTGGTACCGAATGAGAAGAACTCTGCCCCCAGATCGCCGGCGGCGATCTCGTCAGCGCGCAGAGCCGAACGCGGCAGCTCGATCATGGTGCCGACGTCGTAGGTCAATGTCGCGCCGGTTTCCGCCTCGACCGCCTTCGCCACCTTGTCGATGACTGCGCGCAGGATATCGAACTCTCGCCGATACGCGATAAGCGGAATCATGACCTCCGGCACCACGGCTTGTCCCGTGCGCTTGGCAGCATTGACAGCCGCCTCGAAAATCGCACGCGCCTGCATCTCGGTGATTTCCGGATACCTGATGGCCAGCCTGCATCCGCGGAATCCGAGCATCGGGTTGAACTCGTGCAGTTCACTGACCCGCGCCTTGAGCTTCGCAAGCGGCACGCCCAACGCCTCGGCGACGCTGGCAGCTTCCTTCTCCTCGTGCGGCAGGAACTCATGCAGCGGCGGATCGAGCAGTCGGATGGTCACCGGCAGGCCGCCCATGATCTCGAACAGCGCCTCGAAGTCGGCGCGCTGCATCGGCAGGATCTTGGCCAGCGCTTTGCGTCGTCCGGCCTCATCCTCGGCGCAGATCATTTCGCGCATGGCCAGGATGCGATCGGCCTCGAAGAACATGTGCTCGGTGCGGCACAGCCCGATGCCTTCCGCACCGAACTCGCGCGCCTGGCGGGCATCGCGTGGCGTATCGGCGTTGGTGCGAATGCCGAGTTTGCGCGCGGCATCCGCCCACGACATCAGCGTTCCAAAATCACCCGACAGTTCCGGCTGGCGCATCTGCACCGTGCCCTTCAGCACTTCGCCGGTCGAACCATCGATGGTGATGATATCGCCGGCCGCAAACGTCTGCCCACCAACGCTCATCGTACCGGCCTTGGTATCGATGCGCAGTTGCCCCGCACCACAGACGCACGGCCGCCCCATGCCGCGCGCCACCACAGCAGCGTGGCTGGTCATGCCGCCGCGCGCGGTGAGGATGCCGGCCGCGGCGTGCATGCCGTGGATGTCTTCCGGGCTGGTCTCGACGCGCACCAGGATAACGCTACGCCCCTTGCCTTTAAGCTCTTCGGCCACATCCGAGTCGAACACGATCTCGCCGGATGCCGCGCCAGGCGACGCCGACAGCCCGCGCGTGATGAC
>JAEZBU010000095.1 GCA_023426855.1 Pseudomonadota bacterium
GCGCCAGCAGGACTTGGCGCGGCTGCGGCAGATCCTCGGCGCCGACATGCGCGCAAATCAGTTCGTAACGCGCATCACGGGCCGCTTCCTGAATGCCGCTTTTGGGCTTTGCACCGTCCCAGCGCAGTGTGACATGCGCGAACCCCAGCGCTTCGGCTTCAGCCGCGACAAACGCCGCCTCATCTGCCGATTCCCGCCGCAAGCCGTGATCGACGGTGAGAACAAGGACCGGCGCGACACCGCCAGGCAACCCGGCACGGGCAACAGTCCTGGCCCAGCCGGCGACCAGATGCATCATCGCCATGCTGTCGGCGCCGCCGGACACCGCGAGGGCGACCGGCAGGCGGATATCCCGCAACAGGCGATTGCGTTCCTGGGGACCGATCGGCTGGTCCCGGGTGTCGTCCATCAGCAGCCGACGCGCTGGCGCTCGGTCTGGGCACGGGTCTTCACGTGCGACGGCGCATTGGGGAAGCGAGAATTCAGCTCGGAATAAGACGAGCACGCCGCTTCCTTCTGGCCCAGCCGGTCGAGCGACATGGCCAACTTCAGCAAGCTATCCGGCGCCTTGGTGCTGGCGCCATAGGCTTCATAGCCTTTCAGGAAAGCCGTCGCTGCGGCCTTGAACTGGCCACGCACATACAGCGACTCGCCCAACCAATACTGCGCATTGCCCGCCAACGGATCGCTCGGATAGCGCTGCAGGAACTCGTCGAACGCTGTCTCCGCCGCGCTGTAGTTCTGCTGCAGCAGATAGCCGTAGGCCGTTTCGTAAGCCTGCTTGGCGCTGCCGCCACTCTCTCCGCCCGGCATCGCAAAGGCCTGCTGGCGACCGGCCGGTGCCTCCTGATCGATGAACTGGCCGATCTGGTCGCCGCCGCCTGGCGTAACGACCGTGGATCCGAAGCCGCCACCAAACGACGGCGGACTTGCCGGGCCACCGCGCGGCGCAGGCGCACTGTCGCGTTCAATCGGCTGCGAGGCGAAACCGCCGCCACCTGGTCCACGCGCTTCTCCGACGCGGCCGCCCTGGCCGGACAGTTGCTCGACCTGCGCGGTCAAGGCACGGATCTGGGTTTCCAGTGCATCGATGCGGTTTGATTCGATACCACCCAGGCTGCCGGACATGGCCGGCGCCGAACGCATCGACGGAGCTCCGCCACCCGCGTTGCGGGCCAGCGATTCCAGCGTGCCAACCAGCACCTGCATATCGACGAGTTGTTCCTCGAGCTGCTCCACGCGCTGGCGCAATTGCGAATCGCCGCCGTCGGAGCCGCCCTTGGCAGCCGGTGCCTGCTGCGGACGCGCCTGCTTTTGCGCCTGAGCGACTTGCTGTTCCGCGCGCGATTGCTGCGAGGGCTGTTGCGCCGAGACTTGGAGCGCCGGCAGCAGTGCCGCCGCCGCAAAACCAAGCACATACAGTTCCCGACGTCTGGTCATTAAACTCTTCCCGCCTGTCCCCTGCTCGGCTGCTAGCGCCCAGCACTTCTATATCATTGCGTCCGAAGCTGCGCCGGTCACGCCCCAATTGTCAACGCGTTGGCCCCGTTTCCCGTAGCGATGCATTACGCGATGACTTCTGGCCGTTCATCGCGGCCGTCGGACGACGATGGTCACCCTGAACCGTCGGCTGATAGACGATAACCACGCGCCTGTTATGGACCGCACAGGAATAATCACCGCAGATTGCGACAGGATCGCTCCTGCCGCGCGCATCCAGAACGATTCGCCCAGCGGCGACACCGGCCTCAACCAGCCGCTGCCTGACCGCTTCCGCGCGCTCCATGGATAGGTCGAAATTACGGGCAGCCGTCCCGATCTCGTCAGCGTGCCCCTCGATCACGACGCGGCCGTTCGGAAAACGGTTGATCCATTCGGCTTGCGCTTCGAGTGCGGCACGCGCCCTTGTCCCTAGCGCAGCACTGCCGTCACTGAAGAATACCCGGTCGCCAACGTCGTTTCTGAATCTGTCCTGCCAAGCCTGCGCCACGCGCGCCGGGATCTCGGCTGACGGAACCGCAGTGAAAACACCGAGGAGAACGCCGTCCTCATCATCGGCCGCCGCCAGTGGCGCTCCCAGCCCCAGCATCAGGACTGCGCTTGCGATGATCCCGAATAACTTACTGGCGATAAAGCACCTGGAGTGCATCATCATGCCCATACTCCGATCACACCCACGTCTCTCCGCATCGACAAGGGTTGGCCAACAGTAGGGCAAAACTTTGATCCGACAGAGGAAGCAGGCCATCGTGCGCAGCCTGCTTCCATCAATGCGCCAAGTCACCGGTATCCGGATGGCCATCACAGCCACCACAAGCTCCGATGACTAAATCATCCGCTGAGGAAATTAGCTTCCGGCGCGATTATTCAGGACTGTCTGCGCACGACGATTCTGCGACCAGCAGGAGATGTCGTTGCAGACTGCCACCGGCCGCTCCTTACCGAACGAGATCGTCCGAATCCGCTGACCGTTGATGCCGTTGCGGGACAGGAACTCGCGCACCGACGTTGCACGCCGGGCGCCCAGCGCGATGTTATACTCGCGCGTACCGCGCTCGTCGGCGTGGCCTTCAATGGTGATCGTGTACTGCGGATACTGCTGCAGCCAGCGGGCCTGATTAGCCAGCGTCTGCTGAGCCTCCGGCGTCAGATCGGTGCTGTCGGTGGTGAAATAGACAATGTCGCCGACATTCTGGACGAAGTCACGCTGAGATCCCGGAGTAGCTGGTCCGTGCCCGCCCGGACCAAGGTTCGCGTTCTCGAGATCCTTGTTGGCGCATGCGCTGGCCGACAGCGCGAGCAGTAAGATCGCTCCGACGCGCGCCCAACCTGCAATCCGCTTCAAGGTCCCCATAATCGATT
>JAEZBU010000099.1 GCA_023426855.1 Pseudomonadota bacterium
GCAAAGTCGATGAGGCGCGCGGTCTTGGTTTCCTCCGACGAGTCTGTGATGAGCAGCGGGCCATCGCCACGGGCTATTTCCACATCACGACAGGTCAGCGCGAGATCGGGCACGGTTTCGGCAAAAACGCCGGCCGATACGAGGCGCTCATGGCTGGCGCTATCGCGGACAAAGCATGCGCGGAAATAGGAAAGCCCATGCAGCAGTTCCGGACTGTTTGCTTCCTCGCTGGCGTTGATGAGATAGGCCGGGACGCGCATGTCGTGCAGGCACTCCGCCACTTTCACGATGCGTCGCGCAGCTTTCGAATCGTGATGGATCGAACCCTCGCCGTTCACGATCACCAGATCGAACGGAATTGACTCCGCTTCAAGCGCGGCCTCGACCGCGCGCCAGGTCCATCGCGCGACGACGTCGATGTTGGCCTGTGCCGCAAGTTCGACAATGCGTGAGGTGACGAGCGCCGATCCGTGATGTCCGGCCAGTGACGCATCATTGACGAGAAGAGCTTTGAGTGTGCGCACGCGAATGCTCCTTTACATGAGAAGAAACCGTGCCCCCTGATGTCGAATGCTAGTCAGCGCGCTGATTGAAATTGGCGTCCGTTGGATCGGCTGCTCGGCGTGCGCGGTGTTCCCCGTCGCTGAATGCGTGTTCCTGGCGGTGTCAGACGGTCGTTGGATGAACCCACCGCGCCAGCCAGCTTTCGGTCGAGGATCGCCTCAGCCGATTGCATTCGAGGCAGCCCTTTTTTCTTCCGCAATGCTCCATCCAGCAGGAAATCGGCTCGCTCCAATCAAGAAGAATGCGCTCCAGGTGCGAACTCTGATTGCCTTTCAGGAATATGATTTCGCCCGGCAGGGAACTGGTTGCGAGAAAGCGACGTGCCTCCTGCGTCGTTTGAAAGAGCAGGAGACGATTGGCGATTTCTGGCGACAGCATTTTCTCCACGTGCCGCGCTGGAGCGCCGACAACAGCCACGCGATGCGTGCAGCGCAGGGCTTTTTGGACGATGCCGCGGTAAAGCTGGCCCTGATCTCGCGGGTTGTCCGATACGATACCGAGAACGAGCGTTTTTAACTCCGCAGGCGTACCTTCGACGAGCGAAAGGAAAGCGTCCATCGACCATGCCGGGGCCTTGTAGGCATCGTTTACGAAGGTCGGGCCGCCAGCAATTGTGTGGAGGGAGCAGCGCCCGAATTTTGGCTGATAGCTCGCGATGGCGCGGGCGCAGGCTTGCGGCGTGACACCTGCCATCAGGCCGGTGAGAGCGCCGGCGAGTACGCTGGGTACCCAGTGCGCGCCGATCAATTGCGTGGTGATCTCGAACGTCTCGCCACGGTAGGCCAGATGCAGCGTCATTCCACTGGGAAACTCGTTGCTGATTGCCATGCAGCGCAAATCGGCGGAGTTTGAAAATCCGAACGTCGCAACCCGCGCGGATGTGCGGGTGCGCATGGCCGAAACGCGGACGTCATCTGCATTCAGGATGGCCAGGCCCTCGGCAGACAGGCTGGCGACGAGAGCGGCCTTACCAGCGGCAATCGCGTCAACCGAGCGAAATTGTTTCAGGTGCTCAGGCGCCACGACCGTGACTACGGCAATGTCTGGCTTGAGAACCGCTGCAATTTCGGCAGCAGCGCCAGGTCGTCCTCCGCTGACCTCCTGCACGTGGAATGCGCGGCCGGGCCGGATGTGCAGCAGGTTTTTCTGGATCGCCTTGAGCGTATTGTGGCCCGAGTAAGCGGCTGCATTTCCGCATTCGCTCAAGACACGGCCGATAAGCTCCGTGGTCGTGGATTTTCCCGAGCTACCGGTGACGGCGATGATCGCCGTCGACGCGGCCCACCGTGAACGGACATAGTTGGCGCGTGCCGCCAGGATTGGCGCTTTTATGCTTCTGGCGGAGAGCTTCAGCGGCGGGATCATGCCTGCGTCCTCCGCCGGATGCGTAGCGCTGCTGTGAACTCACGGGTTTGCTCCGCGAAGCGCTGGCCAAGGCTCGGAGACTTGTTACCTCGTCCTTTGTGGCTGTCATATGGTGTGCGGAATAGGCCGCATTTGATGCAGCCAGTGGTTTTTCCGCAATGTGTTGTCCAGCAAGCGACCTCTGTCTTCCAGTCGAGCATAATGCGATCTAGATGCAGGTTATTAGCGCTCTTTATAAGAATGACTTCGCCCGGAATGGCCGTTGCCTTGATGTATTCGGAGAGCCGTTTGACATCGCGGAACTCCATGAATTTACCGCTGTCTATATCCTCGGCGCTAGCTGTCGACCGGTGCGCGTTATCGCCGATGAAAATGACTTGATCGGCAATGTCACGCGCGCCGCGGTAAGCATTGCGATATTTCCGACCCGGGTTTCCGGCGTAATCACTGATGTGCCCGATGATAATCCGTCGTCGCGTTGCTGAGCATTCCTTCAACACATCCAACGTCAGCTGGATGCTTTCGTTCGGCGCTTTGATGGTGTCGAGTATAAATGTTGGGCCGTTTTGGATTTCGTGCACGGTGCAGCGTCCGAAAACAGGCTGAAAACTCGCGACACGCCGCCTGATGATGTCGTCAGGAACGCCGAGTTCCAGCGCACATGCGACGGCGGCTGAAACACCCACACGATTATGAATTCCCGTCATTTTGGTCTGCAGGATCAATTCCCGCCCGCGGAAAGCCAGAGCAAATGTCAACTGACCGGGGTCTGCGCGAAGAACCTTCGCGCTGGTGTAATCGGCGTCTTTGGTGCCGAAGGTGACGACGCGCGCCTGCGTCAGGTCGGCCATCGCGCGGACATGCGGATCATCGGCGTTGAGAATGGCCAAACCCGTTGCAGGCAATGCGGCCACCAAGGATGATTTTTCCTTGGCAACCGCATCCTTTCCGCGAAAAGCGGAGTAGTGGTCCAATCCAACGAGGGTCACGATGCCGATGTGGGGGCGAATGATGTTGGCCAGTCCCGCGATCTCGCCCGGCTTCGAGGTGCCGATCTCGAGTACGGCGTAATCGTGCTCTTTGCGCAGGAAACCCAGTGTTTTCCAAGTCGTTTGAAACGAGTTTCCTTCCACCTGCGCCACGATCGGCGCAACGCCGGAGAGAATGTGGGACAGCAGCGCGGTGGTCGTGGTTTTGGCGCTGCTGCCAGTGACTGCTATGAACGTTGCCTTGCTGTGATTGCGCCGGATGCGCCCGTACGTGCGCTTGATTGTCTGGCGCAGTGACCGGCGGACTTTTTGTGCTGCGGATAGTTTCAGGGTCATGTCGGTGCTCGCGATTGTTTGCAACTGCGTGCTGCGAACCAGATCGACTTCAGGCAAGGCCAACGATGCGGGCGGCCTCATGTAGGTATTTGCTGACGGCCCCCTGGCGCTGGCGCATCGCGATAGCGTGATCGACGCGCCGTTCAAGGCCGGGAATGCGATTGAGATGTCCGCGGGTGCGCGCCACTTGAACGATCTCGGCGTAATGCTTGTAGGCGGCGTTGCTCGCCACATCGAGTTTTGCGATTTGGTTTTCGCTGATCTCGTTATCGAGGAAAATGCGTGGTGCCTCGCCGTAGAGCGCGATCAGCATTGTTTTCGTGCGCAGACATTTCGGGCAACGACCGCAATTGGCGGGTCGCATGCGTTTGTCGCCGCAGAAACTGATGCTCCTCAGGGCCACAGGATCGCGCGCGATTTGATCGAGTTTCTCGATCCGGCTGGCCTGCAGGGAGACCGTTTCCATGCGGAATGCAGCACCGGAGAAATATTGATTGGTGACGTGGTTGGTGCCCCATGGAAACACCATCATGTCTTGTTCGGGCGTCAGGTCTGCCGCAATCATGCCTTTTGCGAGCTGGCGCGAAAAAACGAACAGACAGCTTGCCAGGATGAAGCCGTGCGTCAGGCCAAGGTCGCGGATCTTGCGTCCGGCATCGGTGCGAATGATTGTGCGCTCTACGCCGAGTGATCCAAGCAAAGGCGCTGTTTTGCGCAGCAGCGCTGCAAACGGAGCGGCGTCGTCGAAGTCATAGTCGAGACCGTGCAGTGTCAACGCATGCGTGATGTGATCAGCCTTGACGCGTGAGAGCAGCGCGAAGGTTGAATCCACGCCGCCCGAGAAAAGCAGCATGGCAGCGTCGCCGCGCTCGCTTTGGCGCGTCGCGCAACCCTCCGCGGTAATGGTGATGGATTTGTACTTGGACGGTATCCACATGGTCCAGATGCGGGCCAGGTTCCGCGCGTTGTCCAGGACCTTTGCGTCGACGTCGCCGCGAATATGCAACCCCTCCCCGCGGCGCATCGCCAAAGGCAACATCAGCCAGACGGCGAAATCCAAAGCGAGCGGCCCGAGCTGGCGCCCGGAAATATCCAAAAAAATAGAGTCGTATTCGTAATCGACGGCAACGAAATTGCCATCCTGCCGAACGGTGATGTCCATACCGAAGCCCCGAGCGAATGACTGACAAACTCAATCCGCGATGGTCAGGCGAAGGCGGCGACGAGAGGCTCGTGTATTGGTGCTGGTGATGCGCGTCTCGTTGGGACTATCCTTAGGCGGCATATTTACGGAAAACAACCTAAGCGTGCATTATCCGCTGTTGAGAACTCATAGGTCGTAAGAAGCGTTTGCGATCTGATGCACGTTTGCAACGCAGGACGAACCTCGCCAATCAGCACGGGAGGATTGTATGGCTGACGAATCCGCTAAGTCTGCATCGTTGCTGCCGCTGCCATTCGATGCCGGTCATCTCGACCGGCTCATGGACGCGGCAGAGATCGACGTGCTCGTCGCGACGTCGAAACACAACATCCAGTATCTGCTCGGCGGCTATCGCTTCTTCTTCTTCGACACCATGGATGCGATCGGCACCAGCCGCTATCTGCCGGCGCTGGTCTATGTGAAGGGTCGGCCGGAAAAGGCAGCGTACTTCGGTGCTGCGCTGGAAAACTACGAAAAGGAACTCGGTCGTTTCTGGCCCCAGAATCTCGATCTTTCCGGAACCGGTAGTGTATCGACGGGACAGCGCGTGCTCAGCTATCTCAAGACGCTCGGTCCGTTGAAACGGGTTGCGGTGGAGTCGGGGTTCATACCAGCTGATGCAGATGCCGTGCTGCGTGACGGCGCGGGCTGCGAGATCGTCGATGGTGTCGTGCCGCTGGAGCGTTTGAGGGCCCGCAAGACGCCCCAGGAAATCACGTATCTACGCGAGGCGTCCGAGCGTGTCGTTCAGTCCATGATGGCGGTTTTTCGCGAGCACTGTGCGCCGGGGACGTCCAAATTCGAGATCGCCGAAGCCATGCGGCGGCAAGAAGTCAATCGCGGGCTGGTTTTCGACTATTTGCTCGTCACCGCGGGTACGAGCCTCAACCGTGCGCCCTCGGATCAGCGGCTGGCAGAAGGCGACATTATCTCACTGGATTCCGGTGGCAATTTTAAAGGCTATATCGGCGACTTGTGCCGCATGGGCATCGTCGGCGGCCGGCCGGATGCGGAACTGGAGGAACTTCTGGCATTTGTGGAGGAGGTTCAGCAAGCCGTTCGGGAGCCGATTGCGCCGGGGCGTCGCGGTGGCGACATCTTTGATGTCGGCGATCGGCTCGTCGCAGCGTCACGGCATGCGCGCTACACGCACTTCCAGGCGCATGGCATGGGGCTGGTCACGCACGAAGCGCCCCGCCTGATGGACACGCCGCGATTGTCGTACACGGGTTACGACAAGGAGCGTGCGCTGGAGCCCGGCATGGTCATTTCGATCGAAACGACCATGGCGCATCCCAAGCGCGGGTTCATCAAGCTGGAGGATACGATCCTGGTGACCGCTGAGGGTCACGAGGCGCTTGGCGATGGTGGCCGGGTCTGGAATGCGGCGGGCGGTGGCTAACCGTGGCAACCGCCGCCGATTTGACGCTGCGCTACATGCGCAGCGTCAGTGCCGGAATGTAGCTCATCATCATGAGCACGGTCAGGCCGACGGCGTAGAACGGCAGCAATTCCTTCACGGTTTGGCCGATGGTCGATTTCGACAGCACGCTGCCGATGAACATCGTGGTGCCGACCGGCGGGCTGTACAGTCCGATGGCGAGATTGACCACCATCACGACGCCGAGCTGAACAAGGTCGATGCCGTAGGCCGTCGCAAGCGGAACGAACAGTGGTCCGAGCAGAAGGATCGCGGCCGGAAGGTCGATGAACATGCCGGTAACCAGCATGATCATGTTCATCAGCATCAGGATCGAGAACTGCGAGTCGAAATTGCCTTTGGCCCAGTCAAGGAACCGCTCAGGCACCTGCTCCAGCGTCAGGATCCAGCCGGCCGTCGTCGAGGCCATGATCAGCAGCAGCACGACACCGGTCATCATGCCGGCTGCGTAAATAGAATGCTTGACCCGCTGCCACGTCAGGTCGCGATAGAAGAAGGCCGATATCAGCATCGCGTAGACAACGGCACTGGTGCTGAGTTCGGTTGGCGTCAGCACGCCGAAACGCAATGCGATCAGCACGAGAACGGGCATCATCAGTGCCGGCATCGCGAACAGGCCGCGCTTGGCCATCATGCCCCAGGCGATAGGCGTCTTCTCGTACGGGAAATTCCGCACGCGTGCGCTGATGTTGCAGACAAGGCAGAAACCAACCGCCAGTAGTATGCCCGGGATGATGCCGGCGAAGAACAGCGCGCCGATCGATGCGCCCGAAACCAGCGAATAGAGAATGAGCGGAATCGAGGGTGGAATGAGAATGTCGATGGTCGCGGCCGCAGCTATGGTGGCGCCGCAAAACGCGCGCGGATAACCGACCTTGATCTGCCACGGGACCAGGATGCCGCCAAGCGCCGTCGCATCTGCGACTGCCGATCCGGACACGCCGCCGAACAGCGTCGAGCCCAAAACGCTGACCTGGGCGTGGCCGCCACGAAATCGCCCGACGAGATCGGCGGCGAATTCGATGAGATGCTGGCCGAGTTTGCCGCCCATCATGAGAGCTGCCGCCATGATAAAGAACGGAATGGCGATCATAGGAAAGCTTTGCGTCGGCACGTA
Source organism: Pseudomonadota bacterium (assembly GCA_023426855.1). Classification (GTDB taxonomy): domain Bacteria; phylum Pseudomonadota; class Alphaproteobacteria; order Rhizobiales; family Hyphomicrobiaceae; genus ZC4RG25. The sequence continues at coordinate 7,017 of JAEZBU010000099.1, forward strand.
TAGCTGCTGGATGACACCGAAAAGTGAGAAGTGGTCGGATGTCATGACGCCGAGCGTCGCGCCAATGATCAGCGCGTGCGCTACCGGAAACGACAGCGCAAGAAGTGCGAAGAAGACAACGGCGAGGACGATACTCATACAGAGGCCTCTGCATCCGCTGTCAGGGAGACGTCTACCGCTTGCCCGCCAATCGTATAGCGAATGATGGCGATGATGCTGCACACGGCAATCAGGAACAATCCGGCTGTCAGCACGCCGTAGCCGACGCTCCACGGGATCTGAAGCACTGGCGTCGTCTGGTCATGGGCGATGATGGCGTTTTGCAGCGCGTACCACGCCAGCAAGGTATAAACGCCTGCCGTAACCGCATGGATGAAGATAGCGAGGATACGCCGGCGGGGCGGATCAAGTGCGTGGATCAGCAATTGGGTTGCGACGTGAGCGCCGCGGCGCGCAGCCATAACAATGCCGCAGATGACGAAAATGCCGAAAAACAGCTCGGTGAGATCCGGCGCAAAGGCGAAGCCGGTGTGGAAAATGTAGCGTAGCAACACGACCATCGTGAGCAGGGTGAGCATCCCCAAGCCGGTGATGATCAGCAAGAAATTGCAACATAGGTCGATGACTTTATCGACAGCATCCGCGATCGATACGACGCGCTGTTTCCAGGTCATCGTGTTCCCCCGTATCGGCGAGGCAGATGGCGTCAGCAAACGCCACCTGCCTCGTTCTCATGTTTAAGCGCGCTCGTCTTATTTACGGGCGGCGCGGAGCATTTTTACGAAATCGCCGAACGGTTTCTTTTCCCACTCGTCCCAAACGACTTCGGTTGCCTTCTTGAACGGCGCCAGATCGACGTCGTTCATCTGGACCGACGACATTTCCTTGAATTTGCCGACAAGGCTTTGCTCGGCATCGTAGCTGGCCTTGCGCTGCGCGGTCGTCGCTTCAGCGGCAGCTTCCCGAACGATCTTGCGATCGTCTTCGGACAACCTCTTCCAGGCCGCCGTGCTCATCACGAGTCCCGTAACTTCGTACTTGTGATTGGTGAAGCTGATGTACTTCTGCACTTCAAAGAGCTTCGCCGTGTAGATGTTTGCCAGCGGGTTTTCCTGGCCATCGACGACGCCGCTTTGCAGCGCCAGATAGACCTCGCCCCAGCTGATCTGCTGCGGCGTCGCGCCCATCGCTGAGAACATTTCGACGGTCGTCGGGTCGAGCGGGGTACGGATCTTCAGGCCCTTGAGATCGTCCGGGCTATTGATCGCGCGCTTGCTGTTGGTCGTCTGACGGATGCCGTTGCACCACCAGCCGAGGAACACCAGGTTCTTGGCTTCAAGCCGTTTGGCCAGTTCCTGTCCGACAGGGCCATCCAGCGCTTCCCAGGCAATCGGCATGGTGGAGAAGAGGAACGGTAGGCCAAGAGCGGCAACTTCCGGCGCGACCGACAAAAGCGCACCTTGCCCCAGGCTTCCGAAATCAAGAGTGCCGGTGCGCAGCGCGGCCATATTGGTGTTTTCATTGCCGAGCTGCTCGGAATGCGCGACGTGGATGGTGATCCGCCCATTGGTTTTTGCGCTCAACAATTCAGCAAACTTGGCCGCGCCAATACCTTTGGGGCTGCTCGGGACCGAGTTGTGGCCGAGCGTGAATTTGATATTGGCTTGTGCCGACGCGAGCGGAACCTGTGTCACCTGTGTCAGAAGACCAGTTGCCGCGAGTCCAAGCGTTACGGTTCGACGTGAATAGTTCATCTGTTTCCTCCTCCAATCCGAATTCGTTGCCGGCACTTATCGCGCTCTTGCGAGTTCGTCTTATTTAATCGATGTCTTCTGCTCAGACCTCGTATCGTGTTTCTTTGTCAGCCGCGCATCACTATTCTCTACCAGTCACGGACTTTCCGCGAGACGATAAACTGTCGACGCCGTCCCATTAAAGAGCGCGGCCTTTTCGTTATCCGAAGCCCCCGAGACGATGCGCTTGAAGGTGTTCCAGAGGACAGGATAACTGCACGATCCCTTGTCGACGGGGAAATTGCTGCCGAACATGCAGCGGTCGACGCCGAAGGCTTCGATGCAGGTTTCTATGTAGGGCGCCCAGGCTGGTGCCAAGTCTTCAGATGATGGCGGCCGCGGGCGGTCGCCGAAATCGAAGCCGAACACCCGCATGCCAAGGCCGCTCAGCTTGATGTTGACGTTCGGGCATGCTGCGGCCGCCCGGATACCATCGCGCCAAACCTGGAAGACCTCATCCCGTTTGCCCGCATAAGGGCCAATGCCGATTGCGCCGCCGACGTGATTGAGAATGATGGGCAACTCGGGGAACGCGCGGGCAAGGTCCGCCACTTCCAGAAGCTGCGTGTGATACATATAAGCGTCGAACGACAAACTGTTGCGCCCGAGCGCCGCGATGCCGCGACGGAACTGCGGATCGGCCAGAAGCCCCGGTGGAGGATTGGCCAGCGAACCGCGTGCCGCTGGGTTCTCGTGCCAGGCAGAGATCTGGCGGACACCGCGGAAGCGACCGCCGCCGGCTGCGATGTGACGTTGCAGTACGGCATCCGCTGCATCGCCGATAGTCAGATCGCAGAAACCAACGATGCCGGCATTGATGCGCGTATCGCCATAACGGCCGCTTGCGCCCATGGCGGCAAGGCCGTTGGCGAATTCCGTTTCGCCGACCGGTCGAAGCTCGGGCGCGCCGGTGTTACGATGAAACGCGCCGCATTCCATGAAAACGGTGGCCGCAAATGTGTGGCCACCGCGCATGTCGTCGAGCAGATCGAAATAGAAATACCGGCTTTCGGTGCGATCCCAGAAATGATGATGACAGTCGACGATGGGAAGGTTCGGTTCCAGAATCGGCTCGTCGTGAAGCGCGAGCCAATCCGGGCGGACCGCGAAATGCGGATTAGGCGCATCGAGGCTAATGCTCATCGTGACGTTCCGCTCTCCTGGGCATGTCTGGCGGGCTTATTGCCCGCTCGCATTTTATCGTGCGCCGTCGCGCTCGTCGAAGGGCTTCATTCAGTCGCGTGAAAGGCCGTCTATCACGAGCTTGGTCACGCCACTGGTCGTTGCCTCGCCGCCGAGATCGCGCGTCAGGCCGTTTGATTTCGCCATCGCGGCGTTGACGCTCTTCTCGATCTGCGCTGCGGCGGTCAGCAGACGCTCGTCGTTGTTGCGGCCGCCCAGCCATTCCAACATCGATGCCGCCGACAGGATGGTGCCGTAAGGATTGGCGATGTTCTGGCCAGCGATCGTTGGGGCGGATCCGTGTGCAGCCTGGAAGAAGCCGTTGTTATCGCCCAATTCGGACGACGGCGACATGCCCATGCTGCCGACCGACGCGGCGGCCAGATCCGACATGATGTCCCCGAACATGTTTTCCATGACGATGACGTCGTAGAAGCCTGGGCGCTCGACCAGATAGCAGGTCATCGCGTCGGCATAAGCGTAATCGGCCTCGATGTCCGGATATTCGGCGGCAACTTCGTTGAAAATCTTGCGGAAGAAGGCGTAGCTGCGCAGCACGTTGGCCTTGTCGCAGCAGGTCACGCGCTTCTTGCCGTCGAGCGGGGCGCCATTGCGCTTGCGCGCCAGTTCGAATGCGGTGCGGCAGATGCGGGAAATGCCTTTGCGTGTCATCACCAGCGAGTCGACGGTGACCTCGTCGCGAAGAATGACGCCGTTGCCACGCGCTGCGTACAAGCCTTCGGTATTTTCCCGCAGAATGACGTAGTCGATGTCGCCTGCCTTGCGGCCCGCCAGTCGCGACGGTACGCCAGGGCGCAACTTGATCGGGCGCACGTTGGCATAAAGGTCGAGACGGAAGCGAAGCTGCAAGCCAAATTCAATGCCGGTTTCAGTACCGTCCGGATAGGTGACGCCGGGCAGGCCGGCAGCACCATGAAGGACAGCATCTGCCTTCTTGCAGCCTTCATAGGTTTCATCCGGGAAGGCTGTGCCGGTTTTCAGGTAGTGCTGAGCGCCGGCTTGGTATTCGACGAATGAGAGTGCGTTTGAGACCGAGCTGGCTTTGAGGACGTCAATGGCTGCCTGGCAAACTTCCGGGCCAATGCCATCGCCATGGACGACTGCGATCTCGTATGTCTTCATTTCGCACCGCTATACCGTTGATATCAGCGTCGCACGGACGCATTCGGCGGCAACCATACGGTTGTCGCTTACATATATCAATAGATATATTTGAACGCGCGGAACCGGTGGCTCACAAGCTGGCGAGATTGAACTTCTCGACGATTCCGACCAGCGCATCCTCGCCACGCTGACGCTGCTCGAAATGCAGATCCGCGGCGTCGCGGGCATTGCCCTTCAGGATAGCCCTGACCAGTGTTGTGTGATTAGCGGTCGATCGCGCGCGATACTTGTCGTCCTGCAGTCGCATCGCCACCATGTGCGGGCGTTTGGCGAGATCGCGCAGATGGCAGCCGACGGCGTAGAGCTTGGTATTTCCCGACAGACGCATCAGTTCGCGGTGAAATAGCTCATCGGCTTCGCCCCACAGATCCATGCGTTTCGGATCGAGATTGCGCTCCATGGCAGCGGTTGCATCCAGCAGCGTGCGCAGATCCTCGCGTTTCGGGCGCTTTTTAGCGAGAAGCGAAACCGCAACCACCTCCATCCCGGAGATGACCTGATAGATTTCGCGCATATCGCCGGACGACAGCGGCAGAACGCGTATCCCCTTGCCGCGCCCGATTTCGACGAAGCCTTCCGACTGCAGTCTGAGAAGCGCTTCGCGCACCGGCGTCCGGCTCATCGACAGCCGCTTGGCGGCATCCGCTTCATCGATCAGCGCACCGGGAGCGACTTCCGCGGTCTGAATCCAGGTCTTGATGGCGTCGTAGGCCGCATCGGATGCGCGTGGCATTGGTCTTCCGTCAGCAGATGATCCCATCGCGCTCATTTCAACGCTTCGACACAAAACTGGTCGAGTCGCGGTCCGAGGCTCGAAGCAGTCGTATGACGAACCGGCGCGGAGGTGAAGCCTTGTCGTGCAAATTCCCGGGTTGTCGCGTGGTGCCCGTCAGCGCTGTGCAATTCAGCTAGAGCATGTCCGGCTTGAATTGGCGGCGATATCGCGTCGTGTTTTCGCCCGAGATCATGAATGTGCCGTCGCCGCGATAATGGATGGTGCGTGGGAACTTCGGCGACGCCGCAACGTGGGCCTTTACGACTTCCAGAACGAATAGGCTGTATTTATTGATCAGGCCAGTATCGATCAGTCTGCATTCAAAATTTGCGTAACATTCCTTGATCAATGGCGCATCGACGATGGCACCGGTTTCTGCGGTCAGGCCAAATTCCTTGAACTTGTCGATGTCACGGCCGCTGGTGTTTCCGATGCCGACCACGGTTTTCGCAATGTCGGCGGTCGGGATGTTGATCACGCATTCCTTGCTTTTGCGCACCATGTTGAAGCTCTCGTTTTCGCTCCAGATATAGCAGCCGATCAGCGACGGCCGGAAACCCATGATCATGTGCCACCCCATGGTCATGATGTTGGTGCGCATTTGCCAGCGCGAGCTCACGAGTACGATCGGGCCAGGTTCGAGGAAGCGACGCACATCTTCAACGGGGAAGTCGGATTTCTTGTAGGTCTTCATGGCGAGGCCTTTTGCCTTTCCATTTGGAGCGCGCCGATCCTTGCGATTGGCCCAATCTGTGGGCCGCGCGGTGATGCGCGGCGGCTGTTTGTGACCGCGCCGCAGCATGTCGTCATGCAAGCGCTTGCATTGTTCGCAGCCGCAAAATTGGCCGGAAATGCGTTATATTATACGATCTTCCAATGCGCTCGCCGCTTGACAGTTATGCGGGAATAGCGGTCAAATGGTCATACCAACCGACTACTGAAAGTCGGCATAAAAATATCGGGAGTGGAACGCGCGCAAGGAGACCGTCTTGCCGCTTGAACCAATAGAGTCGCGCAGACTTTACCGTCGCGTCGCTGACCATCTGCGTTTGCTCATGGAGCGCGGGGAGTTTCCGGTGGGGAGCCGGCTGCCTGCGGAGCGTGAGCTTGCAACACGCTTGGGTGTTTCTCGGCCGACGGTTCGAGAGGCGCTCATTGCGCTGGAAGTGGAAGGACGGCTCAAGATTCGCGTGGGCTCAGGTGTCTACGTGATCGATCCGCAACCCCCGCCAGTGCTCTCGGACACGTCGGCAATCGAAGGGTCATTCGAAATCCTCGGTGCGCGCCGGCTGGTCGAGAGCGCCATCGCTGAGGAAGCGGCACGCTGCGCAAAACCCGAGGATATCGCAAGGATCGATGCGGCGCTCGCCGACGTGCGCTGCCCGAAGTATTCGGGCGACAATTTTCTCGCGTTTGATCGCGCGTTTCATTTCGCTGTCGCTGAAACGCTATCCAACGTCGTTCTGGCGCGTTGTGTCGGCGAACTCTTTGATTTGAGAATAAATCCGTATTTCGAGCGGCTGGCGCGACATACGCTTGATTTCACCTCGTGGCGGTCTGCTCTCGACGAGCATATTGCCATTCGAGACGCGATTGCGAATCGCGATCCGGAGCGCGCGCGGCGCGCAATGCACAACCATTTGAAGCGCTCGCACACGCGCTTCACCAAGGATTTCGGCGGAGACGTGCCGAAAGATAATCGCACGAATTCAGCAACAGGAGGAATCAAGACGGCTGTCTAGCAGCATGCGCAAGGTTTGAGACCTTCAATAAATAAAACAGGAGGAAGCAGCATGAAAAAGAATAAGCTGTCACGCCGGAAATTCATGGCGACGACTGCTGCGGCATCGGCGGCGCTGATCGCGGCGCCATATGTTCGCACGGCCCACGCTGCCGGCAAGATTTCCGTAGGCTTCTGGGACCACTGGGTACCTGGCGCCAATAAGATCACCGAAACGCTGACGAAGGAATGGAGCGAGAAGGAAAAGGTCGAAGTCCAGATCGACTTCATTCCCAGTCAGGGCAATAAAAACCTTATTACCATTGCCGCAGAAGCGCAGGCCAAGTCGGGTCACGACATTCTCGCATTCCCGACATGGGAGCCGCAGGCGCACTTTGAACTGCTCGAGCCGGTCGACGACATCATGGGCGACCTGATCAAGGAGCACGGCAACGTCAACAATACCGTCGAATATCTCGGTAAAATCAACGGGACGTGGCGTGTTATCCCGGCGACCGTAGGCAGCCAGATCAAGGGGCCGTGCTCGCGCATCGACCTCATGCAGTCATTGGCTGGCATCGACGTTAAAGCGATGTATCCGGCGGGTTCCGCACCGAAAGCCGACGATTGGACGCTCGAGGTGTTTCTGAAGGCTGCCGAGGCGTGTCACAAGGGCGGCAAGCCTTTTGGTATCGGCCTGGGCACGACAACCGACTCGGTCGACACCATGGGCGCATTCTTCCATGCCCACGGCGCCATGCTGGTCAACGACAAGGGCGATGTCACGGTCAAGTCGGACAACGTCCGTGCGGCGCTCGAATACATGGCGAAACTGGCCAAGTTCCTGCCGCCGGATGCACCGGCGTGGGATGACGCGTCGAACAACAAGTGGCTCGTGGCTGGCAACGGCGCGATGATCATGAATCCGCCGAGCGCCTGGGCCGTGGCCAAACGCGACGCGCCGCAGATCGCGGAGCAATGCTGGACGCACGGCTTCCCCTCGGGTCCGAATGGTCGCTACGCACCGTTCCTGCCGTACCTGTGGGGCATCTGGTCGTTCAGCAAGAACAAGGAAGCCTCCAAGAGCCTGCTGCGCCATCTGTCGACACGGTCCGCCGCTGAAAAGATGGTTGAGGCCAGCGCCGGCTACGATCTGCCGTCGTTCGAGAAACTGACAGACTTCAAGACGTGGGCAGAGATGGGACCGCCAACGGGCACGCTCTATCACTATCCCAACCCGCACAACCATCAGACGCTGTCGATTGCCGGCGGACCGGCTCCGCCAAAGATCGCGCATCAGATCTACGTGCAGGGCGTCCAGACCAAGATGGTCGCGCGCATGTTGAATGGCGAGAAAATGGACTCGGTTCTCTCGTGGGCCGAGACCGAAGTCGAAGGCTTCATGCGCACCTGATAGGGCGCGTGACGGTATCCGCGATCTTCCAAAGGGGATCGCGGATCAGTTCAGGCAAGACAGACCAACCGAGGATGCGTGCGGAAAGCCTGCGCGCATCCCGGCAATGATTCCGATCTGGGATTGACGAATACGAGGAAGCAGTATGGTCGACGCGGCAGTCAAAACTCCGGCCACCAAGCTACGAAGTAAATCAAATACGTCGAGCCTGCGCCGAACCATGCAGCGCAAATCGACCATTGCATTCCTGATGGCTTTGCCGCTGATCCTGCTGATTGTCGTGCTTGTGCTTTATCCGGCGATCTATGCCATGCACCTGGCGACCTTGAACAAGTCGATGCAGCGGTTCGTCGGCCTCGACAACTTCTTCTTCCTGTTCAAACGCGAAACATTCTGGATGGTGGTGAAGCAATCCTGCATTTTCGCCATTACCGCCGTTATTTTCAAAGCCATCATCGGCTTTATCGTCGCGCATTTCGTGCACAACTTGCCCGCCAAAGGGCAGCGCAAATGGCGCGGCATGCTGCTGGTTCCTTGGGTCATTCCGCCGGCGATGAGCTGCCTGGCATGGCTCTGGTTGTTCGATCCGTCCTACAGCGCCTTCAACTGGCTCCTGGCCCACGTCGGCATCGGTCCGGTCGCCTGGACGGGTGACGCCTATTGGGCGCGGTTCTCGGTGATCCTGGTCAATATCTGGATCGGCGCGCCGTTCTTCATGATCATGTATCTCGCCGCGCTGAAGTCGGTGCCCGACCAGCTCTACGAAGCTGCCGAGATCGACGGCGCTAATTGGTGGCAGCGCATCTGGTACATCACGCTGCCGATGATGCGGAACATCATTGCCATAACGGCGCTGTTCTCACTGATCGTTACATTCGCCAACTTCGACATCGTGCAGATTCTGACGGCCGGCGGCCCAATCGACATGACGCACGTATTCGCCACCTGGGCGTTCCGGCTCGGCATTCAGGGTAACGACATTCCGCTCGGTGCCAGCGTGTCGCTGTTCATGCTGCCGATCCTCGGCATCGCGGCGATATTCATTCTGCGCGACATCACCAAGCGGGGGAACGAAGCGTAATGGCTACAGCAGATGTTGCTCCAATGAAGCGCACGCGCTTTAAGCCCGTATACGGCAGCATGGCGCGGGATCGCGCCTGGGCCTTGCGCTGGTCGTATGTATTTCTGTCTATCTTCGTGGTGTTTTTCCTGCTGCCGCCGGTCTACATGCTGATCACCTCGTTGAAGACCAGCCAGGAAATATCTGCCGCGACCAATCCGTGGTGGGTGAACCAACCGACGCTGGAGAACTATCGCGAGCTCTTGAGCTCGAACACTTACCTGACGTTCTTCCGCAATTCGGCGATCGTTTCGATTTTCGTCGTGACGATTACCATGTTGATCAGCGTTCCAGCGGCATTCGCACTCTCGCGCATGAAGTTCTGGGGCTCGGCAGGTTTGGCGACGGGCGTGTTTCTCACATACCTCGTTCCGGATACGCTGCTGTTCCTGCCGTTGTTCAAAATGTTCGCGCAGTTCTCAGAATTAACCGGCATTCAGTTGATCAATCGCTGGTGGGTGCTGCTGATTCTGTATCCGACGCTGACGGTGCCGTTCTGCACCTGGATCATGATCGGCTATTTCGCGTCCATTCCGAAAGAACTCGACGAAGCGGCGGTCATCGACGGCGCAAGCTGGATGCAGACGCTGACCAAGGTGTTTATTCCGGTCGCGTTGCCGGGCATCATCGCGGCCACGATTTTCGCATTCACGGTGAGCTGGGCGCAGTTCCTGTATCCGCTGGCCTTCACCACATCGGCGGATCAATTGGTGCTGCCGGTCGGCATTATCACGACCCTGATCAAGGGCGACGTTTTCAACTGGGGTCAGATCATGACGGGTGCGCTGCTTGGCGCCGCGCCTCCGCTCATCATCTACGCCTTCCTGATGGACTACTACATTGCCGGCCTGACCGCTGGCGCGACAAAGGGCTGAG
>JAEZBU010000326.1 GCA_023426855.1 Pseudomonadota bacterium
TAGTTGATATCGGCTCCGGCGATAGCCTGCAACCCGCGTTTGCCTCAGATCTGCCCCGTTTTGGGCGCGTGTCTGACGACGGAGCAATAACGAGTCGCTGATGCTTGCTGGCCGATCCAGACTGATGGTTGTTGGTGTAGTATCGACGCTGATTGCCGGGTGTGCCGGCGCGGCGACGGAGGGTATGCTCGGCCCGCCCACATCCGCGGATATGCCGACCTCTTCTGTAACTGTGCCGACCCCGATCGTGCTCGCCTCGGCGCCGGGTGCGGCGCCGGTTCAACCTGTGGCTGCTGTCGCTGTCAAACCTGCACCGCAGGCCGTCGCGCAGAATGTGCAACGCCCGGCGAAGGACGATCGCCTCCGGATGCCTTCGGGCAAACGCATCACGCCGGGCGCCATGCAGCAGGATGGCAGTTACCAGCTCAGCGCCGACGAGCTGGCCATGGACTGCAAGAGGCTAACGGGACGATCGACGGTCCGCATCTTGCAAATCCGCGACTATCAGTTTTCGGAGAAGAGTTCCGCTGTGTCGCGTGGCGCGAAGCAGGTTGTGTCGCCGGTATTCGGTGGATCCGCCTATGGTGCCGATCCGGATGCCGATTATCTGCGCGATCGCGCCATCCTGGTCGCTTACAACAAGCGGCTGGCAGAAAAGGGCTGCCGGGTGTTCGACCTGGAAAAGGAACTGCAGCCCAAGCCGACCTCGGAAACGCCAACGCCGGTCAAGCAGAAGCGTTGATCGCGGCGCCGTCGCTCATTGCGATGACGGTGCCTCCGGACCCGGCCATAGCTCGGTCGTGCGGCCCACCATCCAGTATGCGAGGAGGCCCAGCCATTCCCGCGTCGCGATGTCGAGGCGGCGAAATCCCTCCGCCGCGGCGCCGAATGGCTGTGTCAGATCCTGCACCCCGCGCGTGCGATAGTCGACCGGATATGCGGTTACAGGAAAACCGGCCTGCCGGAACACAGCGATCGAACGCGGCATGTGCGCCGCCGAGGTCACCAGCAACCAGACCTCGCCGGGTTTCGGCTGGACGAGATCGCGGGTCAGTAACGCATTCTCATGGGTGTTGCGGGCATCGGGTTCGAGGATGATGCGCTCGGGTTCAATACCAGCCGCCGCCAGATAGGCGCCAATCGGCCCTGCGCCGCTCTGTCCTTCGCGGAACATGTCCGAACTGCCGCCGGTGAACACGACTTTGGTATTTGGCAGTTTGCGCGCCAGAATGACGGCTTCGGTCAGCCGTTCCGCGGACTCGTTGAGCGTCAGCATTCCGCGCGCGTGACTGACATTGCCGTCCTCGAAACCGCCGAGAATGATGATCCCGGCGACATTGTCCGGCGGCGTGGACGGGTGCGGAAAGCGTTCCTCCAGCGGCAGCAGCATGGCTTGTCCGAGCGGTGAGAATGCGATCACCAGCAGCAGCGCAAAGCCGACCGCCACCAGCGCGCGTCCCGCCCGCCATGACTTCTGCCAGAACAGCAGCAGCAGGCCGAGACCGGTGAGCGCGAGCGCAGCGTGCGAGGGCTGCGCCAGGAAGAAGATCACCTTGGACAGAATAACCATCAGTTCGGGCGGCTCGCGGTTGCCTGGGTGCTCAGGTCAGCCGCTCGACGGCGACCGCAGTTGCCTCACCGCCGCCGATGCACAGAGAGGCGACGCCCTTGGTCTCGCCGTACTTCTCCAGCGCCGATAGCAGCGTGACGATGATGCGCGCGCCCGATGCGCCGACCGGATGGCCAAGAGCGCAGGCGCCGCCGTGCACATTGACCTTTTCATGCGGCAGGCCGAGATCGCGCATCGCCGCCATGGTCACGACGGCGAACGCCTCGTTGACCTCGAACAGGCCGATGTCCTTGACGTCCCAGCCGACCTGATCGAGCAGCGTCTTCATGGCGCCGATCGGTGCGGTGGTGAACCAGGCCGGTGCCTGGGCATGGCTGCTGGTGCCGATGATGCGCGCGATCGGGTTGAGCTTGCGCCGCCTGGCCTCGCTCTCGCGCATCAGCACGAGCGCCGCCGCGCCATCCGAGATGGAGCTGGAATTGGCCGGGGTGACCGTGCCGCCCTCGCGGAAGGCCGGCTTGAGCTGCGGGATCTTCGACGGATCGGCGGTGAACGGCTGCTCGTCGCGCGTCACTTCGATGGCGCCTTTGCGGGATTTCACCGTAACCGACACGATTTCCTTGGCGAATGAACCGTCCTCGTTGGCGACCCGCGCGCGCCGAAGGCTTTCGATCGCGAAAGCGTCCTGCGCTTCGCGGGTGAACTGGTAGGCTTGCGCCGTGTCCTCGGCATAGGTGCCCATCAGCCGGCCCTTGTCGTAGGCATCTTCGAGGCCGTCGAGAAACATATGATCATAGATCTGGGTGTGGCCGAGCCGCTGGCCTGCGCGCAACTTCGGCAGCACGTGCGGCGTGTTGGTCATGCTTTCCATGCCGCCCGCCAGGATGATGTCGGTGGGGCGGGCGTGAAGAGCGTCATAGGCCATCATCACGGTTTTCATGCCCGAACCGCACATCTTGTTGACGGTCGTGCATGGCACATGGTCGGGCAGCCCGGCACCGCGCGAGGCTTGGCGAGCGGGGGCCTGGCCCATGCCGGCCGGCAGCACGCAGCCCATCAGGACTTCACTGACGTCTTCAGGTTTGACGCCGGCCCGTTCCACGGCGGCCCGGGTGGCGGCGGCGCCTAGCTCTGGTGCGGGTACGGTCGCGAATGTGCCCTGGAAGCCGCCGACGGCCGTGCGCGCGCCGGAGACGATGACGACGGGATCGGCGTTGGCGTTCGACATGGGCGTGACCTTCCTGGGGTTGTCTCGTTTTGGCGGCGCAAGGGAACACGCTCGGCCATGTCAGGTCAACAGCTCCAGACTCGCCGCAGAATGCTGGCGGAAACTACTGCGTCGTTTCGCGCTGGGCCGCGTCGCCAGCGTTCGCTTCTGAGGTCTCTGTGCCCTGAGCGCGGACCAGAACGCGTGGGAAGGCAGCACCTTGCGTCGCGCCGTGGCCGGTGCGTCGGTCATAGGCTTCCTGCTCCTTGTCGTTCCAAATCATATGGTGCGCAAGATCGCCGGCGCGGCGGTTGAGCTGCTCGCAGGTCGGCTGCGGCTGTAACTCCTCAATGGCAATCTTGATGCGCGCGCCAAGTTCGCGGGCCAGAAGGCCATGGCCATGTTCATGTTCGGTCAGTGCGCCGGAAAATCGGGCCCAACTTTCCTGCAACTCGATGGGAGCCTTTGCAGCATCCGTCCAGCGCGGCAGCGTATAGGTGACACGCGTTTCGGTGGCGGCGCGACCGACGGCGCAACCCTCGTTGACAGTTTGATAATCGAGCCACCAACGGATGTTCCAGGAGGTCCAGCCCGCAAAGCGCTGGCCTTTGACGGCGTCAAAAGGTCCGCGGGCAAACACGTCCCGTCGCAGGTCATCCAGGGTTTTGCCCCGGACGTCATAGTATTTGAATGTTTCCTTGGACGTCACCGTGCCGGTCGGTGCTGTCGGTGCGGCGACACCCGTCTGGTAGACACCGAGCCACGAGACCATGCCAGCGACAGCGATCGCCAGCCCGCAAGCCAGTCTGATTGTGCCCATCGGCCCCCCGTTTCTTGTCTCGGCAACTCTGCCGCCGCGATGCGGCAAAATTCAGACCGGAGGGGCGCTGTGGAAATTGATGGTGAGGCGCGCGGAACGCGCATGCAGGCGTGTGTGCTGACAGGGCGCAACGAACATGTCAGGGTGCGGCCAACTCAAACGATAAATCTCATGCTCTGGGAGGAGCTTCGCTCGTGGATCAACGTCAGCAGCACGTCATTGCGTTCTATACCCGGCATCCGATCTCGGCGAAGCATATCCTCGGCAAATTGGAAGCCCGGCGTGGCACGCTTGATGGCCTGCGCCCGGAAGACCTGTGGGATCACGATCAGGATCATTACGGCGGCCTGGCGGTGAATGACGTGCTGGCCGATCGCGCAGGGCTGCGCGAGGGCATGAAGATTGCCGATTTCTGCGCAGGGCTGGGCGGGCCGGCGCGCTACATGGCACACCGCTACGGGGTCGATGTCACGGGCGTCGAATTGACGACGGAGCGCGCGCTGGGCGCTGCCGCTCTGACTCGCGCTGTGGGGCTCGACGACCGCGTGCGTGTGCTGGAAGGCGACGTCACCGCGGCGCCCATCGCCGATGGCGTGATGGATGCGGTGGTCAGCCAGGAGGCATTACTGCACGTGCCGGACAAGACGAAGGCTGTCGCCGAGGCTGCGCGCATTCTCAAGCCCGGTGGACGTCTGGCGTTCACTGACTGGATCATCCATCGGCCGCTGGATGCGGATGAAGCCGCCGCCATGTGGACCGGCATCGCCGCGCAAACGCTGCAAACCATCGATGCCTATC
>JAEZBU010000062.1 GCA_023426855.1 Pseudomonadota bacterium
ACCTGCAGCCCGCAGATCGGGCGCTGACGGTTGGCGGGATTGGGATTAAGGGCGTCGGTCAGTGCCGCGCCGCCCTTGTCGGTGGGATCCTTCAGCCAGACGATGCGACCGCATAGCCTGTCGCCGCAGGGCAGAACTTCGATGGCACCTTGGCCGGTATCGTCAACCCAGACGCCGGCTGCTGGTGGGGGTGGTGCAGCCGCCGGCGGCGCGCTCTTGGCCGGTGCCCCCGCGCGGCCCGATGATTGCGCCTGCACATCGCTTGCAGCGCTCATCAGAATGATAACCAAGGCGAAAAAAACACTGATAATGCAACGCATTTGGGCTGGAATGCACATTTTTGCCAATCCGATACCATAAATAACGTTCAAGTCTGGCTACATGCCGTCTTTGCCGTGCCAGCGTCCTAACGTCCGACTTAGGCGAAACCGGGTCATTTCCCTGTATCGCGCCTGTGACATGCCGTCGATCTCCTGCGCCCATTTGCGCCGTGAGTTCGGCCCCGGCTTCGCCTATTGCTTAACTCCTGCGACTATCGGGAGTGGCGCTGCCATGGCAGACCACCTATATAGGGCGAGCGCTTGCAGCGCGGGGATTGGCCGGCGCACAGGATTAATAGCTTGCTAATCGAATAATCCGGTTCGGTGTCACGTACGGCACCGTTCTTTCGCCGCAAACCAGATAGCGATCAGATCTCGCATTATCGTCATTATAAAGCAGTGAAACATCGATGATACTGACGCTCGCCATTCGCAACCTGTTTCATGATCGCATTCGCCTGATTGTGACGCTGGTCGGAATTCTATTCTCTATCGTTCTGGTCGCTGTTCAGCTCGGTTTGTATCTCGGCGCGCGGAAAATGATCATTGGCATGATCGAAAACGCGCAGGGCGAGCTCTGGGTTACCGCCTACGGAGCAAAGAGCTTCGAAGAAGGAGGTATCCTTCTTACCCCGCGCGACCGGCATGCCGCGCTTGCCACACCCGGCGTATCCGCCGTCGTGCCCCTGGTCGTCTCTTTTGCCGAATGGCGCAAACCAGGCGGTGGCAGTACGACAGCAGTCATTGTGGGTGCGGATGCCGCTGATGGCGGGCTGCAGCCGTGGAATCTCGTAGAGGGCTCGGTCAATTCTCTGACGGCGCCCGACGCGATCGCGGTCGATCGCAGCTATCTCGGCGACCTCGGCATTAAAGGCATGGGTGACACTGCGCAGATCGAGCAGGGCCGTGTGCGCGTGCGGGCCATTACGGATGGCATTCGTTCGTTCACGATGGCGCCTTATGTGTTCACGACGCTGAACCGCGCGCGCAGTCTTCTGGGCGTGCCTGGAGAAAATACGACGTTCTACCTCGTGCAGACGGCACCGAACGTCGACGTCGAGCAAGTTCGTCAGGCATTGAAATCGCGCCTGCCGGGAACGGAAATTCTGACCAAGGCCGAGTTCAGGGATCGCAGCCTCGACCAATGGCTGTTCTCGACCGGCGCTGGTGTGGCTCTGATCGGTGGCGCCATTCTCGGATTGCTGGTCGGCACGGTGATCGTGGCGCAGACCCTTTATTCCAGCACCAAGGACCACCTGAACGAGTTTGCGACGCTGCGCGCGCTGGGGTCATCGTCCGGCTACATTCACAAGGTTATTCTGGCGCAAGCCGGTTTGAGCGCGGTGATCGGCTATGTGCTGGGCATGATCATCGCCATGACCGTCGTGGTCTTCAGTACACACACCGCATTACCTATCGTGATGACGCCCGGGCTGGCGGTCGCACTGTTCATGCTTACATTGTTCATGTGCGCGATTTCGGCCGTATCGGCGATCATGAAGGTGACCAAGATCGATCCAGCCATGGTGTTCAGCAGATGAGTCAGGCTGTCGTTCTAGAGGCGATCGACATCGTCAAGGAACTGGGCGAGGGCGCAGGCAAGGTCCTCGCGCTGAAGGGCGTAAGCCTCACCCTCAGGACCGGCGAATTGACGTTGCTGATGGGGCCTTCTGGCAGCGGCAAGACGACTTTGTTATCGATTCTGGGCTGCATTCTCACGCCAACATCGGGGACCGTGCGAATCTGCGGCGAGACGCTGAATAACCTCGACGTGGAACAGCTTGCCAACCTGCGTCGCCGGCACATCGGTTATATCTTCCAGTCCTACAACCTGTTTCCGACGTTGACCGCCATGGAGAACGTGCGGCTGGCGCTGGACGTGCGCGGTGCGAAGTTCGCCGAGACGGTCTCGAAATCCGAGGCGGCACTGAAAGCCGTGGGGCTGGCGCACAAGCTGCGCAGCTATCCGCGCAACATGAGCGGCGGCGAACAGCAGCGGGTTGCGGTTGCGCGCGCGCTGGCCGGAGCTCCGTCGGTGATCCTGGCGGACGAGCCGACTGCCGCGCTGGACAGCGAAAACGGCCACGCCGTGATGAAGCTGCTGTCGCAGATCGCCAAGGAAAACAATCATGCCGTGCTGGCAGTGACGCATGATCCGCGCACGCATGCGTATGCGGATCGTATCGTTCGGATCGAGGACGGCCGCATCGTGGGTGAGGATCGTCAGCCGGAAGCCCACAAGAACGTGAAAAAGTACGACATTACACGGAAGCGTAAAGCCAATGCCTAAGATGGACTCGACGACGACGACACTGATCATCGCCGTAGTACTCGCCGGCGCTGTCGGTTATGGCGTGAATGAATGGTCCGAAGCGCGTAAGCGCGGCGACAAACCGGCGCCGCTGACTGCCGCTGCGGTTGCGCAGCCCGCGTCATCGCCAAAGACGGACTGGCTGGCGTCCGCGCCTGGCCGCATCGAGCCGCGCGCCGGCGAGATTCGTATCGGCACGCAGCTTCCGGGCCGTGTGGTCGAGACGCTGGTATCCACCGGCGACAAGGTCGAAGCCGGGCAGCTTCTGGTGCGGCTGGACGACGAAGAGGCGCGCGCGCGTCTCGTTGCGGCTGAGGCCGAGGTGGCGGTTCGTCGCCGCGAGCGGGATGCTGAAAACGTAACCGGTGATGCGCAGGACCGCCGGGCAGCGGAGGACGCGTTGGCCGCTGCCGAACGCACGATGCATGCGAGCCGCATAGACCTGGATCGCCAGCAAAGTGCGCTGCGTCAGAAGACGGCGACGTCGGACGATGTGAACCGCGCGCGGACTGCGATGGTCGTGGCAGCAGAGAAGCTGGTGCAGGAGCGAGACGCTCTGCGACGTGTCGCCATGCGCTCGGGAATGCCGCAGCCGACGCGCCTTGAGGCAGGGCTGGTTGCTGCACGCGCCGAGTTGGTGCTGGCCGAAATCGCCTTTGAGCGGATGCGCATTCGTGCTGCCTCAGCCGGCACGGTGCTGCAAGCCAACGTGAAGGTTGGAGAATTCATCGCTCCGTCGCCGGAAATTTCCGTCGTGACCATGGGCGATATCTCGTCGCTGCGTGTCAGGGCCGAAGTCGAGGAGCGCGACGTCAGCAAGATCCGCGTTGGCCAACGGGTCGTCGTGCGCTCGGATGCGTTCAGCGGACGCGATTTTGAAGGACGGGTTGCGAGTGTCGCCGAGTACGTTGGTCCGCCGAGGCTGCCGAGCCGCGGTCCGCGCAAGCCGACGGACGTTGATATTCTCGAGGTCATGATCAACCTCGATGGGCAGCCACCTTTGCTGGCCGGCATGCGTGCGGACGTATTCTTCCGGCCCGATGTCACGGCGAACAAGGCTTCGCCGGCGCAGGTCAACTGAGCAAAATCTCAGAACGCAGCGGTTTCAGTCAACAAAACGCGCCTCGGATCTGCCGATCCGGGGCGCTTTGCTTCCACACATCGATCAGGCAATTACGCAGCCGCTTTGTTGATCTTTTGCTCGGCGAGCTGGGTGAGCAGCTTATCGGTCTTCTTCTCTTCATCCAGGGTCGATTTCAAGATGTGCACCGCGTCCGTGTGGCCCAGTTCCTGTGCCCAGGCGAGAAGTGTGCCATAGCGTGAGATCTCGTAATGCTCGACCGCCTGGGCGGACGCGACGATCGCGGCTTCTCCTACGGCGTCATTGGAAATGTCTTCCAGCTGATCCTCGGCCTCGGAAATGATGCCTTCTATGGCTTTGCATTCCACGCCTTTTGGTTTTTCGCCGATCGCTTTGAATATTTTCTCCAAGCGCTCGACGTGCTGCTTGGTTTCGTCATGATGCTTTTCAATAGCCTGTTTGAGCTCGCTGGTTTCTACGGCTTCGGCCATTTTGGGAAGCGAGCGAAGGATGCGCTTTTCGGCAAAGTACATGTCCTGCAAACCGTGCACGAAAAGATCATTCATTGTTTTGACTTTCACGGGCATCTCCTGTGATCCAATTCTCGATTGGATTGATGACCGTCCAAACCACGGTTGGTTCCGTTAAAAGAAAACGCGGGCCGGTCACGTTGGTGACCAGCCCGCGCGATGTGAGCCAACGGCTTTAACGCTGAGGCGTGTTCGCCGGAGGCGTCTTGGTGGTGGTCGCTGCCGCACGCGTTACGAAGGCAGGCGCCTTTTCCAGATCCTCGCGGGTGTACGGTGCCGTGAGCTGGTCAGCCTCGGCCGAGCGGGTCAAAGCGGACAGCGGCAGAGCGACGCTCTTTTCGCCGATCCCAAGGAAGCCGCCAACACCAACGACCACGCCGACGATTTCGCCGTTCTGTGACATGACAAGATCATTCACATTGCCGATACGCTCGTTGTTTGCGCCCAGAATGCTCTTTTTCATGTAGTCCGACACAAGCACCTGATCAGGCTGCTGTTGGACGAGGAACGCCGTGCTCGAAGCTTCCGGCGCTGTTGCGGTCGTGCCCGGTGTCGTCATCGACGGGCTCGTCGCAGGCGGTGCGGTCACCGCAGGCGGAGCTGGTTCAGTGGTGGGCGGAGTGGTCTGGGCATGAGCCGCAGCAGCCCCAAGAAGGCCGATGGAAGCAGTCAGCGCTACAATTTTCTTGCTCATTCTCTAACTCCTCTGGAGATTGGCTCTGCTGGATCAACTTCCAAAGGGGGCAAACGGTTCCTGCCAAGCTTATGGTCGCCTGCCTGTTCGAGGCATTCAATTTCCTCCGTCGTCGTTCGACCGAGTTGCGCGGAACGCGAATGTGTGCGTGTGCGTTCTCTAAATCGGGGACCGTTGATCCATCTCTGGATCAATGCGCCTCGCGTGGTCGCGGACGATCTTTAGTTTCTCAAAAAACAGAAAGGTCGTTCGAAAGGAGGGAGAGTGGCGAGCTTTATTTTTAATCGCTGGATGGATCGTCTTAAAGATTCTGCGCGCGAAGAAATTCACGAAACAGCACGCTTCGCGTCGTTGTACGCGGCGGCAGGAATTGCGGCGCTTATGGCGCTCATATTTTTGACTCTGGCGGGCTTCTGGTGGCTCGCTGTGGAATACAGCGCTATCGAGGCTGCGCTTATAGTCGCCGGGGCATACGCTGCAGTTGCGCTGCTCATCTTTGTTTGGGCGTCTTGGTCTGGCAGTTCGTCCAGCGACGCTACGACCGAGGCGGAAGACGTGACGGAGGCGGCTGCAACTGCGCTCGATCGAACTTTCACCGACGACGATATGCCTGCGAAAATGGGTGTTGATCTGGATAGCGTGGCAGGCACGCTTTCAGATGCGGGTTATCGCATGGAATCGCTCGTAGTCACCGCCTCTAGCGATCTAGTCAAACAGCTCACGCCATTGCAGTTCGTGAGCCTGGTGTTCGTTGGCAGTTTTCTATTCGGTCGGCGGTTGCGGAAGGGGTAGGCGTTAGTTAGCGTCCGCTGCGGCGTGCTGACGATCGGGTCTGGCAAACGAAAAAGCGGCGGAAATTCCCGCCGCTTTTTCGTTTGAGACGCTAACCAAATACCAGTCGCGATCTACGCTCGAGCCGCACGCCGTTGTGGCATGGACAGGGCGGCTGCATCAACCGCGTCGGGTCCAAAGTCGTCCGGCGAATGCACTTCGAGCATTGTTGCCAGCTTTTGGCGCGCGCGATTGGTGCGGCTCTTCATCGTGCCGACCGCGCAGCCGCAAATCGCAGCAGCTTCCTCGTAGGAGAAGCCCGAGGCACCGATCAAGAACAGGGCTTCGCGCTGATCTTCCGGGAGCTGGCTGAAGGCGACCTTGAACTCTTCAAGATCCAGATGCGCCAGCTGGGATGCTTGTTGCGCCAACGTGGCCGCAAACTTGCCGTCCGTATCGGCGATTTCGCGGGTCAGCTTACGGAACTCCGAATAGAAGGTGTTCCGCAAAATGGTAAACAGCCACGCTCTGAGATTCGTACCGTGCGTGTAGCGCGCTCGGTTAGCCCAGGCCTTAACCAGGGTCTCCTGCACGAGATCGTCGGCGCGATCCGGGTTTCCGGTGATTGAACGCGCAAATGCTCTCAAGCTAGAGATCTCCCCGAGAAGACCCTCGCGGAAACTCGTTTCAGTTGGCATCGGCGCCGTCTTCCTTCTTCGCAAGCGCTTGCAACAGTTCCACGAAACGATCGGGAACTGGCTGCTTGGCCGACTCGTCGAACAAAGCCTTCAGCTTCGAACCAATCTGCTCTTGAACATAGTCGTTGATCGCTGGGCCCCCCGCGTCGACCTCCTCAGGATCAGAATTTTCCTTATTTGACACGGCCTTGCGTTTAACCTGGCTCATCAGAAAATAACCCCGTATACAGGGGCGCACGCGGCGCCCACGATCAGAACGCATTGGATGAAATGCAGTTCCATCGTTATGTCAAAAAAGACACCGGCTCGCTGCAACCATCTTGCATCTGGTGCGTTGATCTGGGCAGAATCGCCAGCAAAGGCGGTCGCATTACGTCAGGGCAGTATTTAGGGGCAGTTTCCATGTCTATCGCCAATGTTGTTGGTTCTCATATCCCTCATTTGCGCCGGTTTTCCAGAGCTTTGACGGGGTCGCAGGCGGGTGGCGATGCCTACGTTGAACAGTTGCTGGAAACGCTGGTTGCGGAGCCAAGCATCTTTTCAAATTCCACGGATTCACGCGTCGCGCTCTACAAGACATTCATGCAGATTTTAACGTCGGTCGCGGCCAGCGGCTGGCAGACCCGCCCCAAGAGCTGGGCATCGGGCTTCGATCGTAATGTGTCGGCCATGACGCCACGGTCGCGGCAGGCGTTTCTGTTGCGCCATGTTGAAGGGTTTACGCTGCCTGAAACCGCCGACATTCTCGACGCGACTGAGACCGAGACCCAGCATCTGCTCGATCGGGCAGGCGAGGAAATCGCCCGACAGGTTGCGACCGAGGCGCTCATCATCGAGGACGAGCCGCTGATCGCTATGGACCTGACGCAGATCCTCGAGGAGTTGGGGCATAAGATTGTCGCGGTTGCCCGGACGCGGGACGAAGCGCGTCGTGTGATGGCTTCGCATCGTCCAGGGCTGGTGTTGGCAGATATCCAGCTTGCGGACGGCAGCTCGGGTCTGGACGCCGTCAACGACCTGCTGGGCCAGTGCGAAGTGCCGGTGATCTTTATCACGGCTTATCCCGAGAAGCTGTTGACGGGCGAAAAGCCGGAACCGACGTTCCTGATCACCAAGCCTTATCAACCTGAAACCCTGCGGGCCACGATCAGTCAGGCGCTGTTCTTCGATCAACGGTCGCGCCGCGCGGCCTGACTGTAGCAAGATTGTCCGTTTGAAGCAGAGAGCTTCAAACGGATGCCCGCTTCAGCAAGCTAGAAGAGGAGCTCTTCATGACTGGGCAGGATGACGAGCGCCCGATCAAGCGCTCGACAGTTGAGGCCCGTCAGGGAAGCCGGACCAAAGCCAACCTTCGCGTTCTGATCTTTTCGTTGGTCTTCGCGTTTGCGATTCTCGCCGTCCTGTATCTGGTATTTTTCTCCGGCCCGGTTCCGAGCTGACGCTGCGGAAGACCAGGTTAAGCCACACGTTGAATAAGTGAAGGCTGGCTAATGGCCAGCCTCTTTCTTTGTGCCCTCATCGGCCGGACGCCCCGATCCTCCGCGTGATTGCTGCGTGGATTTTGCTGGAGCCTTGCTGCCAGTCGCCCCAGCGATCTGAATGCGCTTTTGCTGCTCTACGCCCTTTTTCACATGCGCGCTGATCGTGAGCACGCCTTTATCGAAATGGGCCTGCATGCTGTTATCATCGATGCTGTCGGGGAGGCGGATCCGCCTTTCGAACCGGCCAAAACGGCGCTCCTTCAGATGCGTTCCGCCGTTGTCTTCCTTGTGTTCCTCGCGCCGCTCGCCTTTGATCGTGAGCATACCTTCCTGGAGCATGATCTCGACGTCATCCGGATTAACGCCGGGCAGATCCATTTCAAGCTGAAGCTGATCCCCTTCCATCTTGACGTCGAGTTGCGGGTTGAGCGTATCGGACGAAAGTGACCTCAGCATCGGTGCGAAGCCTTCGCCGAGGAAGCGTTCGAACACCTGGTCGAGTTCCCGCCGGATATCGGAGAGCGGGTCGGTCATGTAGGGATCCGTGAACCGCCGCGGAAGCATGCTGGGCATGGCTGAACTCCTGGCTCTGTACTAATGCGACTACAACGCGCGCTTCTGGAGCGGCGTTCCGCGTGGCCAAGCGGGCCGCGAAAGCTGCTGGCATGCACGCGATGCCGCACGCCTGCTTCACTCGTCCCTTTCAAGCGCCGGAAATGATATGGCTTCGGGCCGACGGGCTATGGCTTGCCTGTTTGTCTGGCTACGGAGTAATCCGGGAACTATTCGACCGACGCTAACGTTGATTTCGCAGCTAAATTTGCTGTGTGAGGAGAGATCATGAAAACCCTCAACTTGCTGACGCTCTTGCTTATCATTGTGGGCGGGTTGAATTGGGGGCTTGTTGGGCTCTTTAATCTGGACCTTGTGTCCGCGATCTTCGGGGCGTTTTCGCGTCTGGTTTATGTGCTCGTCGGACTATCTGCGCTCTATCAGCTCGTTCCATTCTCTCAAGCGCTGTCGACCGATGAAGTGCTTGCGGAACGGAGCGCGGGGCGTCGGGATCGTTTTGAGTAGTCCGAGCTTCGTAAGGTCAACGGCCAACACGCTCTGAGCCGGCGGATCACCGTCGGCTCCGTTTGGTCCGCTGCATGGACTGCTTGGATCAGTCCATTTCCCCGCCGCGTCGGCGTTCGCAATTCTCAGCCAAAGTGGTGAGGGCAGCCACCAGCGCATCGCGTTGGCGCGCGGGGACCATACTCAACACTTGCTCGTCGACGCGATCGACAGCCGGGCGAACGGACGACAGCTTGGCGCGTCCCTGACGCGTCAGCTTTACCGTATAGGCTCGACGGTCCGTTGGACTTCTGCGGCGCACGACGAAATTCTTGGCCAGCAGGCGCTGCACGACCTCCGAAAGCGTGGACCGGTCGATGCCTGTCTGCTTGGTCAGCATCGCCTGAGACGCACCATCTTCCAGATTGTCCAATGCCGCCAGCACCGCGAACTGGCGCGGCGTCATTACGTCGATTTCGCCCTCGAACATGTTCGACGCACACTGCATTGCTCGGTAAAGCAAGTGCAGCACGGAGCGGTTCAAGCTCTTCTCTTGATATGTCATAGCCATCCAGACGCTATTGTCATGTCACTGTCAAACCCGGTGAGGTTCGTTCAGGTTCCCGTTTTCCGCGCTTTGCCGCTGGATGTGATCCGGGCTCTGCGTTTGGATGATCGGGGCTCCGCCTTTTGAGGTGATTGCGCCAGCTTCTGCCTAAGCTCAAGGAAGCCAGCCCACGGATCTGCCGGCAAATGATCCAAACGCGAGATCAGATTGGATACGGTGTAGTGAGCAGGTCCGACCTCGGCGCTTAGTTCGTCCCAGGCCAAGGGCGTGGAGACTGGCGCACCGGCGCGCGCGCGGGTCGAAAAGGCGGCAACCGCTGTTGCGCCGCGGCCGTTGCGCAGATAATCGATAAAAATCCGCTTGTTTCGGTGTTTTTTTGTTAGTGACGCCGTGTACTGCGCCGGATGCTTGCGCGCCAATTCGTCAGCAATGCCGTGGCAGAAGTTTTTCGCCCTATTCCAATCGCTACCGGGATTCAGTGGGACGACAACGTGCAATCCCTTGCCGCCCGTCGTTTTCACGAAGCTTTGAAGATCTTTCGTGTCGAGGACGTCGCGGACGCGTAAGGCGCCTTCGATAACATCTGTCCACTGTGTGCCGGGGCCAGGGTCGAGATCGAATATCAGTCTGTCAGCGGTATCGACATCGTCGACAGCTGCGCC
>JAEZBU010000064.1 GCA_023426855.1 Pseudomonadota bacterium
ATGCGCTTCTGTGCGAGGGCTTTGTGTCGGGAGGAATTCCGCTTAGCCGACTTCGTGGTGGTCGATGGTCCGGAATTGCTGTGATGTCGAAATCCGGCGCTTTCGGAACATCGGGTACCCTGGTCGAGCTTCTCATGACAGACATGCCAAACGCCGACTTCAGCCTTATCACCCAATGAGCCTATCGATGAACCGAAGAGTGCCCCGTCTTTGCATCACAATGGGTGATCCGGCCGGTATTGGTCCGGAAATCATACTGAGGGCTGGTGCAGCTCTCGTGCCGCGGATCCGGGCGGGTGCATTTTCATTGCAGGTTGCTGGTTCGGCAGCGGTTCTCGATGCTGCTGCCAGAGACATGAAACTCACGCCTCTCAGTCAGCTATCTGAGCATATCGCCATATTCGATATCGGCGGGCCGCATACGCCCGTTACGGCGGGTGTGCCCGACGCCGAGACTGGCCGCATCGCCTATGATTGCGTCGCTCGCGCTGTTCGAGCCGTTCAGCACGATGAGGCCGACGCCATCGTCACTGCGCCCTTGAGCAAGGAAGCGCTGCATCTTGCCGGCAAACCCTACCCCGGTCATACCGAACTTCTGACCGAACTCACCGGCGGGACAAGCGCGGTCATGATGTTGGCGCACGGTCCATTCCGCGTCAGCCATCTCACGACGCACATTCCTCTGGAAGACGTCCCCGCGCGGCTGACACCCGATCGCCTGCGTCGTGTCATCGATCTGACGCGCCAGACTTTGCTTCAGCTTGGTATCGCGAACCCGCGGATCGCGGTTGCGGCCCTCAACCCGCACGCTGGCGAGGGGGGAATTCTCGGACGACAGGATATCGACGTCACCGCTCCGGTCGTGACGGACTACCGCGCGCGTGGGATTGAAGTCGATGGCCCGGTTCCGGGTGATACGGTTTTCGTAAAGATGCGCGGCGGGGTCTACGACGCGGTCATCGCCATGTACCACGACCAGGGACATATCCCGGTCAAGCTGCTTGGATTTGCCGTCGATCCAGCGACAGGGCGATGGGAGGCGATCAGCGGTGTCAACATAACGCTCGGGCTGTCGATTATCCGGACATCCGTCGATCATGGCACCGCCTTTGACATAGCGGGCCGTGGCATCGCGAGCGAGACAAGCCTCATCGAAGCCATCGAGTATGCAGCGGTTCTCGCGAGCGGCTAGGTTACCTCGCACATGGCACCGCCATATTGAGCCGGAGGGCAGATCCCGCGGCAAGCAGCGTCGGCGTGTTGTGTCCGAGCACGGCGGACCATTGCGGCCGGCGGACTTGGCCGCGATCGCGGGCGGGATACGGAGAAGCGGAACAGTTCGCAGCAATGGCGCCAAGCTTATCGGGCAGTCCAGCTTCGGTGCGGATTTTGCTGAGATCGTCATGGTGAGCCGGGAGGGAATCGAACCCTCGACCACATGATTAAAAGTCACGTGCTCTACCGCTGAGCTACCGGCCCACGAGGGGCGTCAATACAGGGGTTTGCCGGGGGACGCAACGTTTGCCAGCAGCCCTGCGCCAATTGCTCCCCGACTTGGCAAATCTTCTTCCCGTACCAACCTGTTATCCAGGGCTCGGATGGAGCGCCAGGAGCCCGGCGGCAGGCAGAGAGGCGGACCCATGGAACGCATCGTCTATAAGATCACACGCCACGAAAACGGATGGACCTACAAGGTTGGTGACGTCCTTTCCGAGACGTTTCCGACGCGGGATGACGCCTTATCCGCGGCGCGGAGCGCGGCGGCCCGGCAGCGGGCGCCCGGCGAGACCGGTCCGATCGAATACGAGGACGAGAAGGGCCGCTGGCACGAGGAAATCTCGGACGGCCACGATCGGCCCGAGACGAGCGTCGAATAAGGCCGGCGAATTTTGCGCAGGCTGTGCAACTTGAGTGGTGGTGGATATGCGACCGTCAGATCTGACAGGTCGCAGGTGCCTGCTGCTACTCGGCCGCCTGCTTCGGCCCGTAGCCGAGATCGGCGTTAAGCTTGTCGATCAGATCCGCAGCGGCAGCCGGAATGTTAGTGCCGGGTCCGAACACCGCCCGCGCGCCCGCCGCGAACACCTCGTCGTAGTCCGACGGCGGGATCACCCCACCGACCACAATCATGATGTCGTCGCGGCCCTCGGCCTTCAGCGCGGCTTTCAGTTCCGGCACCAGCGTCAGATGTGCGGCGGCCAGTGATGATACGCCGATGATATGCACGTCGTTCTCGACCGCCTGACGTGCGACCTCGGCGGG
This sequence comes from Pseudomonadota bacterium, assembly GCA_023426855.1. Lineage (GTDB taxonomy): Bacteria > Pseudomonadota > Alphaproteobacteria > Rhizobiales > Hyphomicrobiaceae > ZC4RG25. The sequence continues at coordinate 2,263 of JAEZBU010000064.1, forward strand.
CGTAGAAAACAGCGGCCCGATATCGACGTCGAAGCCGAGATCCGCGAACGCGCTGGCGATCACCTTCTGGCCACGGTCGTGACCGTCCTGGCCGACCTTGGCGACCAGGATGCGGGGGCGCCTTCCGTCGGCCTTCTCGAAATCCTCGGCCATCCGCTGCACGCGGGCGAACTCGCGGCTCATGGCAGATGCCTCCGCTCTATAAACTCCGGAAACGGCGCGGATTTCCGCGCGATGGCGGCCGAACACACTCTCCATGGCGTCGGAAATTTCGCCGACGGTGGCCTTGGCGCGGGCGGCGGCGATGCCGAGTTCGAGCAGATTGCCGTTGCCCTGAGTGCCGGCCTTGAGGGCGGCGAGGGCCGCCGCGACCTGCTTTGGATCGCGTTCTCCCCTGAGGCGCTCCAGCTTGGCCAACTGCTGACCGCGCACCGATTTGTTGTCGACCTTCAGCACCTCGATCGCGGCTTCGTCGGTGACGCGGTATTTGTTGACCCCGACAATGGTCTGCTGGCCGCTGTCGATCCGCGCCTGGGTGCGGGCGGCGGCTTCCTCGATGCGTAGCTTCGGGATGCCGGCCGCAATCGCCTTGGCCATGCCGCCCAGTTCCTCGATCTCGTCGAGATGGGCGAGAGCGCGGGTGGCCAGATCGGCGGTCAGCCGCTCGACATAGTAGCTGCCGCCCCATGGGTCGGCGGTGCGGCAGGTGCCGCTTTCCTGTTGCAGCAGAAGCTGTGTATTGCGGGCGATGCGGGCCGAAAAGTCGGTCGGCAGGGCGATGGCTTCATCGAGCGCGTTGGTGTGCAGCGACTGCGTATGCCCCTGGGTGGCGGCCATCGCCTCGATGCAGGTGCGGGTGACGTTGTTGAACACGTCCTGCGCGGTCAGGCTCCAGCCGCTGGTCTGGCAGTGGGTGCGCAGCGACAACGAGCGGACATCCTTGGGCTGGAAGTTGCGCTTGATCAGGCTGGCCCAGATCAGGCGGGCCGCGCGCATCTTGGCGACTTCCATGAAGAAGTTCATGCCGATCGCCCAGAAGAACGATAGGCGCGGCGCGAAGCTGTCGATCGGCAGGCCGGCCGCGACACCGGCGCGGGCATATTCCAGGCCGTCAGCCAGCGTGTAGGCGAGTTCGAGGTCCGCCGTCGCCCCGGCTTCCTGCATGTGATAGCCGGAAATCGAAATCGAGTTGAACTTCGGCATGCACCGGCTGGTGTAGCTGAAGATGTCGGAGATGATCCGCATCGAGGGTGACGGCGGGTAGATGTAGGTGTTGCGGACCATGAACTCCTTGAGAATGTCGTTCTGGATCGTGCCAGACAGTTTCTCAGGAGGGACGCCTTGCTCCTCGCCCGCGACGATGAACAGGGCCAGGACCGGCAGCACCGCGCCGTTCATGGTCATCGACACACTCATCTCGGACAGCGGAATGCCGGAGAACAGCGTGCGCATGTCGTAGATGGAGTCGATCGCGACGCCGGCCATGCCGACGTCACCGGCCACGCGTGGGTGGTCGGAATCGTAGCCGCGATGGGTGGCGAGATCGAAGGCCACCGACAGACCCTTCTGACCGGCTGCGATGTTGCGAAGATAGAAGGCGTTGGATTCCTCGGCCGTCGAGAACCCGGCGTACTGGCGCACCGTCCAGGGCTGGGTGACGTACATGGTCGGGTAGGGGCCGCGCAGGTAGGGCGCGATGCCCGGCAGGCCGTCGATGAAATCGAGCCCGGCGATGTCGGCGCCGCCATACCACGGCTTGACCGCGATGCCCTCCGGCGTGTGCCAGGATTCGCCGCCAGCGCCCATCGCCTCCACCGGCCCGGAGGCGGTGGGGTTCTCATAAGCTACTGACGTAAAATCAGGAATCCTGGACATCATCGCTCTAAAATTGCATGCAATAATACATTTATCTCACTTCAGCAGGCAATTACCAAGACCATTGCGTTGGGGCCACCCTTGCTCTGATGGCATGGCCGGCGGCGCTTGCGTGGCCGTTTGCCATCATTCCGCGCGGGCATGATGGCAGAGCGTGGTAAACGGACCAATTCAACGCGCCAGGCAGCCCCGCGCATCATGCAGAAGCAGGACGACCAGAATCCGCTCAGAAAACGCAGCGCCGCCGCGATCTGGGCTCCGCTGTCGGGCTTCATCGAGGCCGAGGCACGGTTGGGGGCTTGGGCGGCGCAGAAGCCGCTGACGCAGTTCGTCTATGAGTTCACCCGGTTTGGCGTGAAGCAGGCCTGGGCTTGCCTGTTCGGCGGGCTGATGGTGGCGTTGCTGATTGGAACTTACCTGTTTTACCCGAAGGGTGTCTGGCTCGTCCGTTATGACTTCCTCGTCATCGCCGCCGTCACGATCCAGGCGCTGATGTTGCTGTTCAAGCTGGAGACCTGGGAGGAGGCGAAGGTCATCCTGGTGTTCCACGTCGTCGGCACGGCGATGGAGGTATTCAAGACAGCGGTCGGCTCGTGGATCTACCCGGAAGCCTCGATCCTGCGCATTGGCGGCGTGCCGTTGTTTACTGGTTTCATGTATGCAGCAGTTGGCTCCTATATCGCGCGTTGCTGGCGGCTGTTCGACTTCCGCTTCACCTATCATTCGCCGTTGTGGGCGCTGGGACTGCTGGCCGTCGCGATCTACGTCAACTTCTTCGGACACCACTTCGTCTGGGATTTCCGCGCCGCGCTGTTCGCCGCCACGCTCCTGCTGTTCGGGC
>JAEZBU010000133.1 GCA_023426855.1 Pseudomonadota bacterium
TTTGCAAGTTCGACGCCTGAGCCATCCGGCTTGACCCGAATCTTCACATTGTAGTCGACCACGCGCTTCACGGGCACGAGGATCTTCATGTCATTGGCTCTCCCGAGCTTAATTCCGATTGCTTAGTGAACTGTGCCGGCACGCAAGCGCATCCCGTAAGGGTTAGTCGTGGGTAGCGACTTGTTCAGTGTCGAAACCTGCTTCGCGAAGTCTTGGCACTTCGCATATGCGAAAGGCAACGTATGCCCGCATCTTGAGCAAGTCAATCTTTCGCCGAACGCGAATTCTGCCGGACGTCCTGCAACGCCCCCGTTAAGCAAGGTTGCGATCGAACAGCGGCACGCCAGGTCTGCGCATCACAAGAACCAGCAAGGCCCCGGCAGCCAGCCCACCGACGTGGGCCCACCATGCGATTTGGCCCGCATCCGGGATCATCACCATGACAAGCTGCGTCAGGATCCATGCCCCCAGGGCAAACGCTGCCGTGATGCGCAGTGGAACGAAGCGGAAGATCAGAACCCAGACACGAACCCGGGGATGAAGCATCAGGTAGGCCGCGATGACGCCGGCGACGGCGCCGCTGGCGCCAATCAATGGCATGGTCGAGGCTGGCATCATGAAGGCGTGCGCCAGCCCGCCGGCGACGCCGCAAAGCAGATAGAAAACCAGGAACTTGAAGTGACCGAGCGCATCCTCGACGTTGTCGCCGAAGACCCACAAAAACAGCATGTTACCGGTCAGGTGGAAGATGTCGCCGTGGAAGAACATGTAAGAAATCGGCGTCAACTGCTCCGGGATCAGCACACCCGAAATCACCGCGGTGTCGCCAGGAGACAGAGCCCCGAGGCTCAAGAGTTGCGCAGGCACCAGAGCAAAAGCTAAAACCTGCTCAAGCGGCAAGCCGCCGGTGACTTGCAGTCCGAAAATTACCACGTTGGCGATGATGAGACCGATGGTGACGAACTGCACCCTGATCGACCGCAGGGGATTATAGTCATAGACCGGGATGAACAAGACCAAAGCCCCCTGCACGTTGCGCGGCGAGGCACCTTGACTGCTCGGCCGTGCATTTGTCCAGTGTGTCTATCGGTTCTGTCCCGGAACCCAGAGAACGTCACCGGCGCCGCGATCGTTGGCATAGCGGCTCGCCACGAACAGCAAATCCGACAACCGGTTGACGTACTTCAAGGCGGCGTCGCTGATGACTTCATCGGGATCAGCGGCCAATTCCACCATCAGACGTTCCGCCCGCCGACAAACGGTGCGGCCCAGATGCAGCGCCGCCGCCGCCGGCGATCCACCCGGCAGGATGAATGACCGCAGCGGCCGCAGCTCGGCGTTCATTTCGTCAATCTCGTCTTCCAGGCGTTTCACCTGATCGGCGGTAATGCGAAGCTGTTCCTTGCCCGGCTTGCTGGTTTCACCCGGCATGCACAGGTCCGCGCCGAGATCGAACAGATCGTTCTGGATCCTAGCCAGCTTGGCATCGAGCCCCGGATGGCTGGTGGCGAGATGGACCCGCGCCATTCCGATGATCGCGTTGGTTTCGTCGACGGTGCCGTAGGCGGACACCCGAACGCTGTCCTTGCGCACGCGCTGGCCGGTGCCGAGCCCCGTGGTGCCGTCGTCGCCGGTACGTGTGTAGATTTTGTTGAGAACCACCATCGCCCTACGCCTTCGCCGGTCGCATCAATCGAAAGTAACTGCCGAGCCAGCACCAAAAGCGCTAGCCGGCCTCCGCCGAAGCGGCATATCACCGTCCAAGATAGACCGCGGTCATCATGATGACGATAGCAAGGAATTGAAGTCCAACACGCCAGCGCATCAGCGTCTGACTGGTGTTTGAACTCCGGCCGCGCATCATGTTCCACAGCCCGAGGAGCAGCACGACGAAAACGGCCAGAACGGCGACAGTCGTGAGGTGTTGGAATACGGTTTGCATGAGCGGTTGTTTCGGTATCTGGATCAAAGGTGTGCCATTCTCGGCACTTCAGCGATCAACAACTAGATCTACCAGTGTCACGTCGCGGTTCGCAATTGGTCGCACCCCAAGCGTGTACTATGATGTGCTGCGCCGCGCCAGAATTGCCGCAATCGTTGTAGAGGTTGCTCTTTTCCGACGCTGGAACGGCTGGTCAATCGGCAGGCGATGGCAGCGAACGAAGCGGGCCGGATGACGGGTTTGCGAAGACATTACAACAGAGCCATGAAAAGCAGAGCGCCGCGTTTGCTGGCGGTGTCGGTGCTTGCCCTGTGCGCGACCGGCTTTGCCGTGCCGACGGCCTCCCACGCCCAGCAATCGCAGCTTTCCGGCGAAGCAGCCCGCAAGCAAAAGGAAAATCAGGAGCGCCTGAAGCGGGTCGAGAGCCAGACAACCAGCGCCAAGGCCGACGTCGCGGCCATGGAACAGGAGCGCGCCCGGCTAAACGCGCAACTTCAGGAAACCGCACGCAACGTCCAGGCCAGCGAAGCCCGCCTGAGCAACATCGAAGCCCGCCGCGACCAGCTCGAGGAACAAAAGCGCGAGCGCGAGAAGGTTCTCGCCCAGAGACATGCGTCAATCGCAAGTCTGCTCTCCACGATGCAGCGGATGGGGCACAACCCGCCGCCCGTCATCATCACGCGGCGCGAGGACGCGCTGGAGATGGTGCGCAGCGCGATGCTGCTGGCCAGGGCCGTGCCCGAGCTGCAGACGCAGGTCAAAGACCTGCTGACCAGCATCGCCGAGGTCGACGGCCTGATCAAACACATCACGGAAGAGCGTCAGCGGCTCGAAGTGGAAACGCAGACGCTACGCGATATGGAATTTCGCTTGGCATCGCTGATGGAGGAACGCCGGCAGACGCTGAGCGACCGGCAATCCGAGCTGGCGGCCTTGCGCAAAGAGGCCGAAGCGGTTGCCAGCAAGGTCAGCGAACTTGGAGAGTTGATCGCCGCACTCGACCATACGGTTGCGGAACGGACGGGGCTTGGCGCCTACAACGCCCAGAACCCCGCCGAGCCTGATGCTCCTGCGAGCGGCCAGGCACGGGATCTGAAGGGGGAGCCGCTCCAGGTTGGCCCCATGAAAGAGGCCGCACCCGCTCAACCGCCCGCCCCAAAAGGTCCACAAGTCGCGGTACTACTGAGCCCCGGCGCGGGATCGCTTGCCGGAGCGCCGGGCCGCATGGCCCCCGCGACGCCATTTCACAGAGCTAAAGGGACACTTCCCTTCCCGGCCGCGGGACAAAGAGTGTTATCTTTCGGAGAAACAACTTCAAGTGGCCGAAAATCACAGGGTGTCGTGGTCGAAACCCGGCAAGGCGCTCACATTACTTCACCGAGCGATGGCTGGATTGTGTACGCCGGTGAATTCCGTAGCTACGGCCAGCTCTTGATCATTAATGCTGGTGCTGGTTACCATATATTACTGGCTGGACTATCCCGTATAGATGCACAGCTCGGCCAATTCGTTCTTGCTGGCGAGCCAGTCGGGAATATGAGCGCCGCGTCTAGAGGCAGTGCCCAGGACAATGCTCCGGTCCTGTACATTGAGTTTCGTAAGGAAGGGCGTCCGATAGATCCCACCCCATGGTGGCATGTTGGGCAGCAGCAAAAGGTGCAGGGATAAGGCAATAACCATGCGCAAACCGGACTTCGCTTTCTGGACGTTCATCCTCATGACCGGTCTCGCCGGCGTGACGACCGTCGTAAACGTCAGCCAAACATATTCGGCCACGACGCCGAATTCCGAGATCTATCGCCAGCTTGATTTGTTCGGCGATGTGCTGGAGCGGGTGCGTTCGGATTACGTCGAAAAGCCCGACGACTCGATGCTGATCGAGTCGGCCATCAACGGTATGCTGGCCGCGCTCGACCCGCACTCCGCCTATCTCAGCCCGAAGCACTTCCGCGATATGCAGGTGCAGACCCGCGGCGAATTTGGCGGCCTGGGCATTGAAGTCACCATGGAGAACGGCATCGTCAAGGTCGTGTCTCCGATCGATGACACACCGGCTTACAAGGCCGGCATCCAGGCCAACGACCTGATCACGCATCTCGACAACGAGCAGATCGTGGGTCTGACGCTCGAACAGGCCGTCGAAAAGATGCGCGGTCCAGTCAACACACCGATCACGCTGACGGTCGTGCGCAAGGGCCGTGATGATCCCTTCGACGTAAAGATCACGCGCGATGTCATCCGCATCAACGCGGTGCGCTCGCGCCTCGAAGCCAACGACGAGATCGCCTACGTCAAAATCTCGACCTTCAACGAGCAGACGCACGCCAATCTCGTGAAGCAGATTGAGGCTCTGAAAAAGCAAGCCGGCAAGAAGCTGAAGGGCTTCGTCATCGACCTGCGCAACAATCCTGGCGGTTTGCTGGATCAGGCTGTGGCGGTTTCGGATGACTTCCTCGAGAAGGGCGCCATCGTTCTGACCAAGGGCCGCAACCTGGAAGAGACGCAGCGTAGCCAGGCGCGTCCGGGTGATCTGGCCGATGGCAAGAAGGTCGTCGTCCTGATCAACGGCGGCTCGGCCTCCGCGTCCGAGATCGTGGCCGGCGCCATCCAGGATCACAAGCGCGGCACCGTGATCGGCACGCGCTCGTTCGGCAAGGGATCGGTGCAGACCATCATCCCGTTGGGCAGCAACGGCGCCATCCGCCTGACGACCGCCCGCTATTACACGCCGTCGGGCCGCTCGATCCAGGCCAAGGGTATCGATCCGGATATCGTGGTTGAACAGGATCTGCCGCCGGAAATGCAGGGCAAGGACGCGCCGAAGGCGCGTGGCGAGGCGAGCCTGCGTGGCCATCTCAAGTCCGAGGCGAAGGATGGCAAGGAAGCCTCCGGTTCATCGGCTTACGTGCCGAAGGAAGCAGAGAACGACAAGCAGCTTCAGTACGCGCTGTCGCTCCTGCTCGGCACGGCAACCGAAGCAACCACCAGCGAGGCCCAAAAGGCTCCGGTTGCGCCTGAAAAGAAGGCGAACTGACATTACAGATCGGAGCACGGCCTCGTGCTCCGATTGCCGCATGGAAGCGAATTTGCTGCTGACTTTCTTGGGCGCCCTTGCGGCGCCCATTTTCTTGGTGCAAACCGCCTGATCAACCTGATTGGGAGTTCAGCCATGACGAGCGAAACCGACGCCATCTACCGCCCCTGCGTCGGCATCATGGTCATGAACACGGCCGGACTTGTCTGGATCGGCCGCCGGCCTGATGCACCCGATGAGCCGGAAGGCCCCGGCACCTGGTGGCAGATGCCGCAGGGGGGCATCGATCCGGATGAAGACCCGCAGCTCGCCGCTTTGCGCGAATTGCGTGAGGAAACCGGTCTGCATTCCGTTGAGTTCGTTGCCGAACATCCCCAGTGGCTGCGTTACGATCTGCCGCCGAGCCTGATCGGCAAAGCCTGGGGTGGCCGCTGGCGCGGTCAGCGCCAGAAGTGGTTCCTGGTGCGGCTGACCGGTCCGGATTCGGAGGTCAATCTCATCCCACCGCCCGGCCATCAGATCGAGTTTTCAACCTGGCGATGGGCACAGCTCAGCGAGCTGTCCGGGCTGATCGTGCCGTTCAAGCGGGACGTCTATAGCGCGGTGATTACGGCTTTCTCGCCACTGGTGCGGCCGGCCTCAGTCTGAAGCGATCCGACCGCTGTCGACCCATCGGGCGAGAAACTGCAGCAGCATCGGCCGCAGCTCGGCATCATGCGCAAACTCCGCAAGCTCGCTCAGCCGGTGCGCGCCCGTCAGTATCGCGACGCGCTGCCGATCTATGGCGCGGCCCGTCATCCGCTCGTAGGCGTCGATGATGCGGGCCGTGAGATCGCGCGCGATCAGGTTCGAATACACGAACTCCTGCTGCAGGCTGCCGAAGCCGGAATCGGCGAAATCATAGATGCCATTGAGCCGCCCGCGTTCCTGGTCGAACGCCATGTTCCAGCCGTGACCATCGAAGAACCCATATGTCGTACCGTGGGGATCGGGTGGCAGGGCTGCCCAATCGGCAATTGCCCGCTCGGCAAACGCGCGCAAGCCATCCGGCAAGACAGGCCGGACTTTGCGCAGCACGTCGTCCGGCGACAGCCACGCCTTTATCGGACGCGCGCCGGCAGCAGCAACCTCGCCTTCGGAAATGGCATGCATCTGCGCATAAAAGCACGCCAACTGATCGGCGAGCGTCGCGCGCTCGGCGTCCGTCAACCGGTCGTAGTGCTCGGTCAGCAGATGATCGCCGGGGATCTTGCTATGGCGGGAGAAAACCGGCGGGCCGTCGTACAGCGTCAGATCGGGGACAGGCATGCTGACGTGGTTGCGCACAACCGCCAGCAGCCTCGCTTCCCTTCCCAGAGCCTGCTCGGCGTTTGGGCTGCGCGGAAACTTGAAGATAAACCGGTCTCCGACGTCCAGGGCGAGGCTGTCCCACCCCTGCGTCCTCACGGAGACCTTCAGCGCGGCAAGTTCCGGAAAATGGCGCGCAACCGTCTCGCGCATGGCGCCGATGTCGACCTCTGACGTCATGCGCTTCTACGATCGCCTCTCTCCATCGCGGCGGTGAGCCACGCTGCCAAATAATCCAAGGCGGCCGGCGAAGGCGCGTCGCCGAGATGCTCGTACGCCTCTATTGCACCGGTATCGGCCACCTGGAACAAGTGATTGTGGTCGGCGAACACATGAGCTGTCGCGTTCGGATTGCCTACCGTAGCCGCGCGGAACGCATGCAGATTGGGCTCGGCCTCGACTTGAACGTCCTTGCCGCCGAACATCGCCAGGATCGGCGCGCGCACCTCCGACAAAATCCGCTCGGGTCGCTGCTGCAGCAACGTACAGTAGTCAGTCGCCGACACGATCGCAGCCATAGTCGCGGCGCTGTCGGTGATCTGGCGCTCCGATTCCCAAACCTGATCGGGCCAAGACCTCAGCGCCTCCTCCATAATCTCCTGCAAAAGTCGCTGCCGGATCTCGTGCGCAGCAGTCTCCCGCGCGATTGCAAATACCCGCGCATTCATTTGCCGTTCGTGCGCCAACTGCGCCGGCGTCGCGCCCGCTTGCGATGATGCGACCCACGCCTGCCGATGCAGAAGGTCTTCGATCGGCATCGCAGGTCCGGCCAACATCGCGACATAGGCGGGAACCTTGGCCGCAGCGGCGCCGGCGGTCAGGCCGCCTTCGCTATGTCCGACGAAGGCTACGCGCCCAGGCGCTATCCCGCGCGTCGTCAGGAAAGTATGCGCAGCCAACAGATCCTCGACCTTGGTGTCGAAGGTCGTATCCTCTGTCGATCCTCCCGATGCGCCAAAGCCGCGGCTGTCGAACCGCAACACCGTAAAGCCGCGCGCGGCCAAGCTGTCGGAGATGGTTTTAAAGGGCGTCTTCCCGCAGACCGTCTCGTCGCGATCGTGATGCCCCGAACCCGCGGCCAGGATGACAGCCCGTTGCTCGTGCGGCGGCGACGCGTTGGAGCAGGTAAGCGTGCCCGCCAGTTTCACGGCATTCGACGGAAAGAGGACGTCTTCGAGATGCATGCCGGTCTCGGACCACTTCGAAAGGGCGGGGATATAGGCCGGTAAGCATCTCCCATGTCATGACTATGTCGTTAAGTGATCAGATAATGATCGATTAGCCTGGATTGCGCTGCCGACCGTCCAGTGGACAAATACCGATAGCGGAACAATGCTAGGATGCTGATTCCTTC
>JAEZBU010000135.1 GCA_023426855.1 Pseudomonadota bacterium
TCGCCATCCATATACCTGACGCGCGCCTCGCCATGGGCGCCAAACAGCTTTTCGAAGCGGTTCATGTCTCAAATCCGGTGGTTATCGATGAGACATCGCGAATAGCTCGCGTTTCGTCAAGGTGCGCGAGGTCTTTCGGCTCAGTGGCTAGTCAGAACAGCGATCCCTGGTTACCGTTGGAGCCGCCGCTCTTGGGCCGTGATGGCCGCACTTGACCCGGATCGACGATGCGCGATGCAGGTTTCGGCTTTTGCGGCTCGCGCGTGCTGCGGACGCCGCGCACATCGGCATCCAGGCAGCCATCGGCCAGTTCGATCTCGATCGCCGTACCGGGGCTGACGGCCGTGGCTGAGCGGATGGCTTGCCCGCCGGGGCCGCGGATCAGCGCGAAACCACGCTCCAGGACACCCTGATAGCTGAGTGAAACCAAGAGCTTGGATAGCCCCGCCAGCCGTGCGCGATCGTGCGTGAGGCGATTGCCGTAGGCCTGCGCCGCGCGCGCCTGGCAGGTGGCCAGCCGTTCCGTGGCTCGGGATAGACGCGCCCGCACGGCCTCGATGTTCAACCGTCCGGCATGACGTTCGTAACGGGCGCGCTGGGCGCCGGCGAGGCGAGACAGGCTGTCGCGGCTGCGATGGCTGAGCGCATCCAGGCGATCGCGGCTGCGCGCCAAACGGGTCTCCAGCAGGCGCGGATGCAAGCGGGACTGGATGCGTGCGTGCTGCATGGCGTGCGCGCGGGTATTCGCTAGCAAAGCGCGGCCGAGACGGCGTTCGACGGCATCAAACCGCTGCCGTGGCAGAGCCAGCAGATCTTCGCGGCGCGGCAGTCCACGCGCGGCCGCCTTGAGATGCGTGCGTGCGCTTTCAAGCACGCGGCGCATGGCCGTCGCGTGACGCATCGCCAGACTCGCGATGCCTTCCGTCAGTTCGCCGTACTTCGGAACCGCCCATTCGGCGGCCTTGGTTGGTGTCGGCGCGCGGGCATCTGCAACCAGATCGATCAGGGTCCAATCGGTCTCGTGACCTACGGCGGAAATCAGGGGAATGGTGCTGGCCGCGACAGCGCGCACAACGGCTTCGTCGTTGAAACCCCACAGATCTTCCAGGCTGCCGCCACCACGGGCCACGATCAGCACATCTGGCCGCGGAACTCGTCCATCCGCGGGCAGGGTATTGAAGCCGCGAATGGCGGCCGCAACCTCGCCTGAGCTGGTCTCGCCCTGCACGCGCACGGGCCACACCACCACGCGGACCGGGAACCGTTCCTCAAAGCCATGCAGCATGTCGCGGATAACAGCGCCCGTCGGCGACGTGACGACACCGACGACGCGCGGCAGAAACGGCAACGGCTTCTTGCGGCTGTCCTCGAACAGGCCCTCGGCGGTCAGCTTGCGCTTGCGCTCTTCCAGAACCGCCATCAGCGCACCGACGCCTGCCGGTTCCAGCGCGTCGATGACGATCTGATACTTGGACGAACCCGGATAGGTCGTCACCCGTCCGTGGGCGATGACCTCCATGCCTTCCTCGGGCTTGACCTTGAGGCGCTGCATCGTCGCGCGCCAGATGACAGCCTCGATCTTCGCCTTGTCGTCCTTCAGCGCGAAGTAGCAATGCCCCGAGGCATGCACGCCGCGAAAGCCGGAGATCTCGCCGCGCAGCCGGACGTGGCCGTAGCCGTCCTCCAGCGTCCGCTTGATGGCGCCCGCCAGTTCGGAAACCGTATATTCGGCGGTGTTGGCGCCGCTACGTTGCTGTGTGGCAGTTTCGGCCAAGCTCATCCCCGGTTTGTGAAGCTCACCCTGCAATGATACACGATGGTGGCGGTCGCGCGGCGGCGTCCATTTGCCGTTACCCCCATCTCATTGAACAGCAATATTCGCCATGTCATTCAAGACCATATCGATCAGGGTGCTCAACGCATGAACGTGCTTATTCTCGGTTCCGGCGGGCGTGAGCACGCGTTGGCATGGGCGATCAGTGCCAGTCCTTTGCTGGGCAAGCTGTATTGTGCGCCCGGCAACGCCGGCATTGCTGAAATCGCGCAGTGCGTGCCGGTCGATCTGGCCGATCATACGGCGGTCGTTCGGCTTGCCAAAGAACTCAAGATCGATTTCGTCGTGGTTGGGCCAGAGGCGCCGCTGGTTGCGGGCATCGCCGACGATCTGAAGGCAGCCGGCTTCAAGGTGTTCGGCCCATCACGTGCGGCCGCCCAGCTCGAAGGCTCCAAGGGTTTCACCAAGGATCTGTGCCGCGAGTTCAATATCCCGACGGCCGCCTACGGACGTTTCACCAGTGCCGCCGAGGCGAAAGCCTACGGCGCGCTGCAGAACCTGCCGGTGGTAGTCAAGGCGGACGGACTTGCGGCCGGCAAGGGCGTCGTCATCGCCGAAACCCGCGAAGCCACGGACGAGGCCATCGACGCTTGCTTTGGTGGCAGTTTTGGCGCGGCCGGATCGGAAGTCGTGATCGAGGAGTTCATGCAAGGCGAGGAAGCGAGCGTGTTCGCCCTCGTCGACGGCAAGAACGTGCTGTCGCTCGGCGCGGCGCAGGATCACAAGCAGGTTTTCGACGGTGATAAGGGGCCGAACACCGGAGGTATGGGCGCTTATGCGCCGGCTCCCGTGATGACACCCGCCATGATGGACCGCGTCATGAGCGACATCATCCAGCCGACCGTCGCCGGACTGGCGCAGCGGGGGACGCCGTTTCAGGGCGTGCTGTTCGCCGGGCTGATGATTACCAGCGAGGGGCCGAAGCTCATCGAATACAACGTTCGCTTCGGTGATCCGGAATGCCAGGTGCTGATGATGCGCCTGAAGTCGGACTTCCTGGCCGCCCTGCTGGCCACCGCCGATGGCGTGCTGGCGAACTTCGATCTGCGCTGGCACGATGAGGCCGCGCTGGCCGTCGTGATGGCAGCCGAAGGCTATCCCGGCACGCCGCGCAAGGGCACGGAGATCCGTGGGCTTGATGCCGCCGGAGATTTGCCCGCGGTGCAGATCTTCCACGCTGGCACGCGCCGCGATGGTGAACGTATTCTGGCCGATGGCGGGCGGGTGCTGAACGTCGCTGCGCGCGGCCGTACGGTTGGGGAAGCCAGCCGCCGCGCCTACGAGGCGGTTGATCGCATCGACTGGCCGGAGGGTTTCTGCCGCCGCGATATCGGCTGGCGCGCCATCGCCCGCGAACAGAAGGGCGACTAACCAATGGAGGCTTCCCAATGACGCAACCGGCCGAATTGCCCGATCTGTTTCCGGGCTTCACGACGCATCGTGTCGGGACAGGGGTTGGGGAGATTTTCGCCAGGGTCGGCGGCGCTGGTCCGCCATTGCTGTGCCTGCACGGCTATCCGCAGACGCATGCGTGCTGGCATCGCATCGCGCAGCAATTGGCGCATCACTTCACCGTCGTGCTGATGGATCTTCGCGGCTATGGCGAGAGCAGCGCGCCGCCGGGCGACCGCGAACACCGCGTCTATTCCAAACGCAGCATGGCGGAGGATTGCATCCTTTTGATGCGAGCGCTCGGGCATAAGCGCTTCAGCATCATGGGGCACGATCGCGGGGCGCGTGTCGCCTATCGTTTGGCACTGGACGAGCCCGGTGTCGTCGAACGCCTCGTGCTGCTCGACATTCTGGCGACTGCGGATGTGTGGGCCGGACTGACCGCTGATGCGGCCCTGAGATCCTACCACTGGACATTTCTCGCCCAGCCCGCGCCTTTACCGGAAAGCCTGATAGCCTCACGGCCCGACTATTATGTCGAGCACACGTTGCGAGGCTGGACCCAGCACAAGAACCTCGACTGCTTCGATCCAACGGCACTTGCCCACTATAAGCAGCTATTGACTGCGCCTGCGCGGATCCACGCGGTGTGCGAGGACTATCGCGCTGGCGCCACATTCGATCGCGACGCTGACGAGGTGGATCGCGCGGCCGGCAAGAAGATTCAATGCCCGACCCTGGTCCTATGGGGCACGGACTATGTCGGTAAAGGCACTCGGGA
>JAEZBU010000206.1 GCA_023426855.1 Pseudomonadota bacterium
CGCGCAGCGTCAGCCTGACGGAGGCCGGCGAGCAGCTTCGTCGCCGCGTCGCTCCGGCCTTGGCGGAAGTTCAGCTTGCGCTGGACGATGCGCAGGATCGCGATGCGATGCCCACCGGGCAGCTTCGGCTCGCTGTTTCCTCCATTGCGGAACGCTTCATCTCCGGCCCCTTGCTCGCATCCTTCATGCAGACCTATCCGGGCGTGCAGCTCGATATCACGATTACGGATGATGAATTCGACATCGTGGCCGAGGGCTATGATGCCGGGGTACGGCTCGGCGAGGTCATCGCGCAGGACATGATCGCGGTTCCAGTTTCCGCCGCACAGCGCCAGATGGTTCTGGCGGCGCCGTCGTACATCGCGCGTTTCGGCGCGCCGTCACATCCCAGAGACCTCGCGCAACATTGCTGCATCGGCTGGCGACCAGCACCCAAGGTGGCTGAATATCGCTGGGAGTTCGAGGAAAACGGCCGCGAATACGATGTCGCGGTGAACGCCAGACTGACCACCAATGATATGTGGATCATGATCCGCACCGCCTGCGCGGGCGGAGGTTTGACCTTCGGCATGGAAGAGACCTTCCGGCCGTATATAGAGCGCGGTGAGCTGGTGCCGCTGCTTGAGGAGTATTGTCCGCCGTTCGCCGGGTTCTTTCTGTATTTCGCCGACCGCCGCAACCTGCCGCCGAAGCTGCGCGCGCTGATCGATCACATGCGCTATCGGCCCGAGCGATGAGCTTTCAAATTGGCGATAGCTGCTCGGACAGGCGGCCGGCATCCATGGTCAGCACGCGATCCGCAAACCGTTCAGCAAGCAATGGCTGATGCAGCGTACACACGACAGCTATTCCCGACGTGCGGCTGAGCCGATGCAGCAGTTCCAGGATCGAAACTGCCGTATCCGGATCGAGGCTGGCAACCGGCTCGTCGGCCAGAATGATGGTGCTTTGCTGAGCAATCGTGCGCGCAATCGCGACGCGCTGCTGCTGGCCACCTGAAAGTGTGTCCGCCCGCTGATCGAGATGTTCACCGAGGCCCACTTGCAGCAGTGCGTTGATGGCGATGGTCTCGTCGGCGGCGGAAAAACTCCGCAGCATCACCCGCCACAACGGCGCACCGGCCAAACGGCCCGCCAGCACGTTGTCCAGCGCCGATAGCCGCCGCACCAGATTGAACTGCTGAAACACCACGCCGACATGCCGCCGCGCCGATGCGAGACTGGCACCCCGAAGCCCATGAAACGGCACGCCGTCGATTTCAATCTCGCCGCTGTCGGGCTCGGCCAGGCGCGTGAGGCAACGGAACAGCGTCGTCTTGCCTGAGCCGCTGGCACCCAGCACGGCGACGAACTCCCCCGGCCGCACCTCAAGCGAAACATGGCGCAGAGCGGCGCGGGAACCATAGCTTTTCGAGAGATTGCGCGCGACAAGAACGGATGTCATACGAGCCGCCGCCGCAACCAGGCGCTGACCGCGTCGATGGCTGTCACCATCGCCAGGATCAGCAGCAGGATCGTGAACACCCGATCGAACTGCAGCAGATCCACGCTATTCTTCAACTCCTGTCCGATGCCCCCCGCCCCGACGACTCCGAGAACGGTCGAGGCGCGTACGCTCCATTCCCACATGTACAGCGTGATCGACGACAGGCTCGGCAAAACATCCGGAATGAGCGCATAACGGATCACCTTCAGCCTTCCCGCTCCGGTCATGCTCACGGCTTCGATCGGCCCGGGCAGCGACGTTTCGATGCTCTCCGACCACAACTTGGCGATTGAGCCCGCCGCATGCAGTGCAACGCCCAGGACGCCTGCGAACGGTCCAAGCCCGACAGCCGCCACGAAAATCAGCGCAAAGACAAAACTGTCGATGCCACGCAGCGCGTTGAGCAAGCCGCGTGCCGGCACAGAGAGCCACGCTGATGGCGTCACGTTACGAGCTGCCAACAGGCACAGCGGAATAGCCAGCAAAGCGCCAAAGGATGTGCCGACGGTTCCCATCGCCACCGTTTCAGCGGCACGAAACGACAGGATACCGATCTCGGACAGATCCGGCGGCCATGCCCGCGCCGCCCATCCGGCCAGTCGCGGCAAACCTTCCCAAAGCTTGGTGAAGCTGACTTCGGCGACGCGCAAGCAGACGATATAGAACGCGACGCCGATGCCAACCAGCAGCGCGAACCGCAGCCGCTCACCAGGCGTGCGGCGGTGACGGACGATTTCAGGCAGTCGAGGCTCCACGCAGGCCTACTTCTTCGGCTTCAGACGGCCGACCGAAACACCGGCGTCCTCGATGATCTTGTAGCTCGCATGATTTGCCGCGACCCAGCCCGTATAGTTCTTCGGCATCAGCGCCAGCGCTTGCTCTTCAGTGATCGCCAGGACCGCATCCTGCACCTTCTTGATCAACTCAGGATCGAGATCGGCGCGCACCACCAGCGGATCGTTCGGCAGCGGATCGGACGTCCAGACGATCTTGATCTGATCGGCCTTGAACGTTCCGCGATCCAGGAAACTGTTCAAGTTGCGGTCGAAGTCAGACGCCAGATCGACCTGATTGTTGATCACCGACAGGATTTGCGCGGCGTGCGAAGCGCCATCGCGATATTGGAAGAACGTCTTCGGATCGATGCCGACGGACTTGAAGTAAAACGTTGGAACCAGCCAACCCGACGTCGAGCCTGCATCGGCCAGAGACAGACGCAGGCCCTTGGCGTCCTCCGGCCACTTATTGATCTGCACATCAGGCCGCGAGACGATAATCGCGTGATAGCTCGGCTTGCCATTGTATTTCACCGTAGCAATGGCTTGTGCGCCACCTTCGCTGTTGGCCAGCACATAGCCCCACGGACCCATCCAGGCGATGTCAGCCTGCTTGTTGGCGAGCGCAATCGCGATGCCGGCCCAGTCGGTCGTCACCACCAGTTCATACTCACGCCCCAACTTGTCGGCGATGTACTTGAAGAACGGCTCGTAGGCTTTGCGCGTATCCGAAGCGGTCGGCTGGAATGGACCGACGGCGAAGCGCAACTTCTCCTGCGCCTGCGCGGCAGCGCCACCAAGCAATGTTGCAAGCGCCAGCCCCAAGGCTGCAGCGCGGGAAGCAAGAGCTTTCATGTTTCCTCCAGGAATGCAGCACCAGATATCAGCGGCGCGCTTGCCGATATATCACGGCTGGATCGAAGAATAACAATCACGGCAGGTTGAACGATCGCCCCCAGCGCGACGGCGACGCCCCTCCTCACTCCGACGTCTGATTTTAGACCCGGCATCAATCGGCTTGACAATTAGGACGATCGTCCTACACTTGACCCAAGTAGGACAACAGTCCTAATCGGTAACACATCGATGAACACTCCGACCACGCGCGATCACATTATTCAGGCGGCCGACGATCTCTTCTACCGACAGGGATTTGAGAGGACGTCATTCTCGGACATTGCCGCCGCGGTAAAAATCTCACGCGGAAATTTCTATCACCACTTCAAAACCAAGGATGACATTCTCGACGCTGTCATTTCCCTGCGCCTGAGGAACACACAGCAGATGCTGGAGCGATGGGAAACTGACGACGATAATCCGCAAAACCGCATCCGCATGTTCATTCACATGCTGATCATGAACCGCGCCAAAATCATGCATTACGGCTGCCCGGTTGGGACGCTATGCGGTGAACTGGCCAAGCTCGATCACGCCGCGCAGGGCAATGCCAATCGTATCATGATGCTGTTTCGCGATTGGCTGGCACGTCAGTTCGCGCAGGCAGGACGACGCGCCGACGCCGATACCCTCGCGATGCACCTGCTGGTGCTGGCCCAAGGCGTCGCGACGATGGCCAGCGCCATGCGCGACGAAGCCTTCATTCGGCGGGAGGTCGACTCCATGGACACGTGGCTGGACGCGCAATGCCGCCATCGCCCGACACGCGCATCACATGCATCGCAACGAAAAGGGAATTCATGAGATGTTTGTCGTTCTTCTGAGGTTTTCGGCCAACAAGGCCAACGCGGCACCGCTCATGGATGGTCATAGTGCGTGGCTGACTCGTGGCTTTGACGATGGCACGTTCTTGCTGGCAGGAAATCTCCAGCCGCGCGCCGGCGGCGGTATACTTGCCCATAACATTTCGCGCGAGGATCTCGATGCCCGCATTTCCGAAGATCCGTTCGTCGCCGAGGATGTGGTCACCGCGGAAATCATCGAAATCACGCCAGGGCGCACCGATCAGCGGCTTGAATTCCTGAAAGCCTGATGATTAACGGATTTTCTTCTCGCCAAATTGCAGCAAGATTTCGCGCATGGAATCCGCGTTGTAAGGCTTGCGCAGTTTCGGCGTGCTGAGAAACTGCTCCGGAAACGCCAATTGCTCTCCATATCCGGTTGCGAACGCGAAGCCCACGCCGAGCGCTGTGAGACGGTCCGCCAATTCAAAACTCGTTTCATCACCGAGATTGACGTCGAGCAAGGCAAAGTCCGGCAGGC
The DNA here is from genome assembly GCA_023426855.1 of Pseudomonadota bacterium. GTDB lineage: Bacteria > Pseudomonadota > Alphaproteobacteria > Rhizobiales > Hyphomicrobiaceae > ZC4RG25. Next base: position 4,482 of record JAEZBU010000206.1, read on the forward strand.
GTTCATCGATCAAGGCGAGCGCGGCCCGGACGTTGGACGCGCTCCTGACCTCAGCAACGCCAAGCTCACGCAGTGTCTCCTCGGCGTCCATCGCGATGATCATCGTATCTTCGACGAGAAGTATATCCTGCGGCAGCGGACCGTCTGAGGCGGCCTTATCTGACGTGCTCGTATCGATCTCGGCGGCCGGCGTGACGCGAAAATGCATCGGCGGAATAACGAAACGCGCCCGCAGGCCAGCCAAGGCGTAATCGAGCGTCACCTCGCCCTTCAGGTCGTGCCGGATCGAGCGCTCGATGACGGTGCTGCCGAAACCGCGCCGCTCCGGTGGCTTCACCGGCGGACCGCCGAACTCTGCCCATTCAACAACCAGGCGCCGCAAAGAATCGACCGTCTTAACGATCTTGACGTGGCCCCGCCGATCGCTCAACGCGCCATATTTTGCCGAGTTCGTCATCATCTCGTGCATAACCAGCGCAACGGTCGTGAAGGCTTGCGGCTCCAGCAAGATGCCGGGGCCCTGCACCACGACGCGCTCCGCGCCATTGGCCAGGTAGGCACCCGCCTCGGCCTGGATCATGCTCCGGAAAGAGGCAGGCCCCCATTTGTCAGCCGTAATTTGATCGTGCGCACGAGCCAGCGCCTGAATGCGTCCGCCAACGGTCTTTGTAAAGCTCTCGATACTATTGGTGGGATCCTTGCTCTGCGTGATCACACCACGAATGAGGCTGAGAATGTTGCGAACCCGGTGATTGAGCTCATCGATCAGAAGTTCCTGACGCTGCGCGGCAAGCCGCCGCTCACCCTCGGTGATATCCGACAGTCGCAAAATCACTTCCAGCAGACTGACGCGCAGTCCTTCCGCGATGCGCAGTTCCACGGGTCTCCATGGAAACGATTGACCGAGCACTGTCTCCTTCCATAGGTCGAAGCTCTTGCGCGGCGTCAACCGATCGCCCAGCGGCCCGACGGTCATAGGCTTGTTGGGATCACCTGCCCAGTTGACGCTGCGCGCCACTTCCTTGCGGAAGAAAATCAGGTAGTCCCGCGCCGGACGCGACAGAGGAACGACCAGCATTCCGGCAGCCCGGTCCGCGAATGCACGCCCTGGCGGATACGCGGTACCGATATCGTGCAGCGCCAGAACTTCGCTGACATCCTGATCGTTCAAATGACCAACGAGGCCAGCAAACTCTGCCGTGGTTGGCGCCATGCCCTTCAGAATAGCGCGATCATTGATCCAAACACCGATGCCATCGCACATCAGAAGATCTGCGATATCGTCGAGGTGCAAGACGATGCTTTCAAATCTGGTCGCTTCGCTCGCCATCACCGTGACGAGTTGCTGATGAAGTTTCTGGGCGCGCTGCTCATAAAGCGCGTCCCGCTCCCGCTCGCGGTTCTCGAGCAATAGCGAGAACATCTGCCCGAACAGCTCCGCCGCCGTCCGGCGCGCGAACGACACACGATGCGGCGCATAATGGTGGCAAGCGAACAAGCCCCACAGCTTCCCATCTTGCAAAATCGACACCGACATGGACGCCGACACACCCATGTTGCGCAAATACTCAACGTGAATGGGTGACACGCTGCGCAGCACGCTCTTGGAGAGATCCAGCGGGCGGCCGGCGGCATCTAGCGGCGGCTCGATCGGCGATGGAACAGCGTTGATGTCGGCAATCAGGCGCAGCCAATTACGCTCATACAGAACGCGCGCCTGCTGGGGGATATCGGAAGCGGGATAGCGAAGTCCGAGATAGGACTCCAACCCGGATGCCGCCGACTCCGCGACGACTTCGCCCGATCCATCATGATCGAAGCGATAGACCATAACGCGATCGAACCCGGTCAAAGCACGCATCTCGCGTGCAGCCACCCTGTGAAAGGCGCGCAGATCATGCATTTGCTGCAGACGCGCGATGATGCCTCGGACCACCAAGCCGGTGTTGTCCGCATCTTCGACGGCGGACGGCTCGCATTCTATGATGAACGTGTCGTCGATGACATGCACCGCCACGTCGGCACGCAGGCCATCGGCGGTGATCGCGATATTGAAAAGACGGCCAACAGTGTCGCCGAGTATGGCCATCTGCAACTGACCACGAATGGCGTGGATCGCGTCTTCCGTGAAAAATTGAGTCAACGATTTGCCGAGCACGTCCTCCGGCGACAGACCCAGCCATTCCCGCACGGTATGCGAGACGCGCGTGATTTCCAGAGCATTGCTCGAAACCGCGATCAACAGACCAAACGGCTGAACCGATCCAATCAGATGGATCGGTTCGCGATCGCAATTGGTGAGGCTGACCGGCTCGTGCACGCTACCCAAGGCGATCACCGATCTCGGTCAGGCCTGCCGGGCTCTCCGGCGGCAGGAACAGTTGAAATGCCGCATGCGCGCCGGAAGCCGCAACATCGGGCCGATCGTGAGTTGCCGACGAGGCTTCCATCTGCGGCAAAAAGGTCTGCCACAACCTTTGGTCTCGGCCATGCGAAAGGTAGCGGGTTGCCGAGCGTGCAGCGTCACTCGAAGAAACCTGGATGCTCTCAAGCATGACGCGCGCGCCAAGCCGGGATCCCTCCAGCACATAAAGAATGCCGAACAAAAACGCCTCTTCTGTGATTTTCGGGACAATGCGCGCTTCGGGAACGGGAACATCCAGCTCTGCCAAATCAGCGCGAAGCGCGGCAGCACGCGATCGCCGAGGCCAATCGGGTACAATCATCCTGACGTTGGCATCGCTTAATGCCGATTCGAGTGGGAGAACCGCGGCAGCCGATAATGCGAGAAACTGAGCATACCCCTCGCTGCCCTGATCAAGGCATCGGCTCATAAACGCATCGACGCGCGCATGAAGCGGCGCCGTGGACAAGCGGAGGTAGTTCCGAACCGAGATCGGAGTGCCCGCAACCTCGTTACGCACGTGCAGAATAATCGCCCCCTAAGCAGAATTGGTTCTGCATGATCCGTCGGGATAATTCAATAGTGCTTGAGAATTGAAGCCCTCACAAACATCTCATCGGGTGATGAGATGGTCGAATGGTACAGCCGCCTCCAACCGCATGCCGCTTACCCGTCGTACCTGTCGAGACCAGACTTAGCCAATCAGATTGAGATTGCTTTGTCTGTTCACTTGTGCACACAAGGACCGTCTCAGCGGAACGCGCAGAGCATCGTCATGACAGAAGCATCTATTTTCCCTAACGGTCGGCCCGAAAAAAACGGCGCGCCCATTAACTTCGACTTATGCAGGAATAATCTGCTTCGTGCCCTGCGGCCCGACGACTTGCATCTTCTTGAGAGCCATATGGACGTCGTGGAAAGCGCTGCCGGTGACCTTCTTTACAACCCTGGAGATGATGTCGGGGTCGTGTACTTTCCCTGTGGTCCAAGCCTTGTCGCATACCTAGTCGAGAACGAAGACGGCAGGGACGTCGAGACCATCCTGGTCGGTCGCGAGGGCGCAGTCGGAGGAATTGTCAGTTCCGGGCATCTGCCGGCCTATTGCCGCATCGTCGTCAAATTCGGCGGTCCGTTCATGCGCATACCTGTGCGGCAGCTTGAAATAGCAAAATCCCAGTCTCTGTCGCTGAGGATGCTCTTTGCCAGATACGCTGACTGCATGCTGGCCCAGATATTCCAATCTACAGCATGCAATGCGATTCACACGATCGAACAGCGGACCGCCAAGTGGATCATCTCGACGATGGACCGGACCGGTGACACCATTATTCCGCTGACGCAAGAGCAGCTCGCGTCGATGCTCGGGGTAGGCCGCAGCTATGCCAGCCGGGTCATCCAAACGTTCAAACATGAGGGCATTCTCGAAACGTCACGCGGCGCTCTTCAAGTGCGCGATCGCGAGGCTCTCAATGCGCGCTCCTGCATGTGTAACGATAGCATACGCCGACATTTCGATGACGTGCTGCGCGGCGTATATCCCGCCGAATGAAGCGTATCCCCAGCACGACCCCGCTTCCATCGCGAACACCGGGAACGCAATGAAACTGCGATGTTATCCCTGCGGCCCGAAACGCGCGACGAGATGATAGGCGTTGCCCAGGAACGTCTGGCGCACGAAGGTGATCGTGGCGTCGGCGCGCCACGTGCGACGCTCGACACATAGACAGGCCGTGCCCTCCGCCGTCGCCAGCAGATCGGCAATGCGCCCTTCGGCATTAATGGCCGAAAAATGGTGCTCGGCTTCCGTCCACGGGACATGGTCCAGCAGCCAGGAACCCGGCGGCTTGGCCGCAAACGAAGCATCGGCTGCTTCCGGCACCGCCGCTAGGCTGATGAGTCGCTCCTCGATCGCGAGCGGCTGGCCGTTGGCGAGATGCCGACAATGTACTTCGATCAATGCCTCTCCGACAGCCATAGCCGATGCTTCGGCATCGCGCCGCGATGCCGGCCGCTTACGCCGGGACAGCAGTTCATATCCGTAAGTCTCGCCGCGCGACGTGACCTCGGTCGGTAAATCGGGGATGTGCAGCACAGCCGATTGAATGCGCGGCCGCGCCACGAAAGACCCTGCCTTGCGACGACGCTCGATCAGGCCTTCATCGGCCAGCGCTGACAGCACCTTGTTGACGGTCATCCGCGCGCAATCGTATTGCGCCATCAGTTCGTGCTCGAACGGAATGCGAAAGCCGGGCGGCCATGCGCCGGACAGGATCTTCGCCTCGATATCGGAGCGAATCCGCTGATTGAGAGTCTGTTGCGGCGCGGCTGCTTCAACCATCGACATCAACCCAGCACATTGCCGAGCGCGGCTTTGAAGCGCGCTTCCACGCTGTTACGCGCGCGATGACGGCCGCGCTCGACCAGCTTCTCGCCACGTCGCCATACGCAATCGACAGCGCCGCCGCCCCGGCATGCGAAAACCCAGGCGTTGATCAAGGCCGCGTCCCTGCGCGCCAGCAACGCGGGGTGCGCGATATCGAGAGAAACGATATCCGCCGCGTTTCCTTCCGCCAGACCGCCTTTCACACCCAGAGCCTGCGCACCACCCTTCAGCGCCGCATCGAACAGCACCTGTCCGGTAGCTGCCCCTTCCTGAACTGCCAGTACGTTGCGCGCGCGATGCCAGAGGCGTTGCCCGTATTCCAGAACCCTCAACTCCTCGGCGGCATCGATCAGCACGTTGGAATCCGATCCCACACCAAAGGCGCCGCCGGCCACCATGAATGCCTCGGCGGGGAAAACACCATCACCAAGATTGGCTTCGGTTATCGGGCACAAACCGACGACTGCGCCGCTCGCCGCCATCTGCGCGGTTTCAACATCGGTGACATGAGTTGCATGGATCAGGCACCAGCGCGAACCGACGTCTGCAATGTCGTAGAGCCGCTCGACGGGCCGTCGACCGCACCACGCGACGCAGTCATCAACCTCCTTGGTCTGCTCGGCGACATGAATGTGCAGCGGCCCGTCCGTCAGCGGAAGAATGGCGGCGATTTCCTCCGTCGTCGCGGCGCGCAGACTGTGCGGTGCCAAGCCGAGCACGGCGTCCGGCAACGCCGACACGGCGCGTCGACTGGCCTCCATCAATCGTCCAAACCTATCGACGTCATTGATGAACCGACGCTGGCCATGCCCTGGCGCCGCGCCGCCGAAACCACCATGCGCGTAAAAGACGGGTAATAGGGTCAGCGCAATTCCGGTTTCACTTGCCGCCGCCGCAATCCGGCTCGCCAGCTCGCCCAGGTCCGAATAGGACAAGCCATCGCAGTCATGATGGACATAGTGAAACTCACCAACCCGGGTGAAACCCGACTCGAGCATTTCCATATACGCCTGCGCGGCGATTGCCTGCATATCGTCGGGATTCATACGGTCGAGGAAGCGGTACATCACCTCGCGCCAGGTCCAGAAGCTGTCACCCGTCGGCCCGCGCACTTCCGCGAGGCCAGCCATGCCGCGCTGGAACGCGTGGCTATGCAGGTTCGGCAATCCGGGCGTGGCCACGGCATGGCGCTCATCACCAGACTGGGCCGCGACGCCAATTTCCACGCGCGTGATCAGGCCATCGTCGACGCTTAAGCGGACATCCTGCGCCCATCCCTGCGGCAAGAGGGCCGAGCCGAACCATAGGCTGTTCATCGGAGAAAATTCCTTCACCTGCGAACGGACACTGGACAAGTGATTTGCCAGACTGTTATGTCTATACATTATCGGACCACATGCCAACAAGACGATAGGTGGACCACATGACCGAGCGCTGTGATCGCATCTGGAAAAACGCGAGACTGGCAACACTGACGCCGGATCGCGAGGGACTAGGCATCGTGGAAAACGGTCTCGTCGCGGCCCGCGACGGCCGCATCGTCTATGCGGGCGAAGCAGCAAACGCACCTGCGCTCGACGCCGAGGAAACGATTGACTGCGAAGGCCGATGGATTACGCCGGGCCTCATCGATTGCCACACACACCTGGTTTTCGGCGGCAATCGCGCACATGAATTTGAGCTCAGGCTTGCCGGCGCCAGCTATGAAGAAATCGCGCGGGCCGGCGGCGGCATCGTTTCGACCATGCGGGCAACGCGCGCGGCCAGCGAAGATGAACTCGTCGCCAGCGCCCTGCCGCGCCTCGATACCCTCATGGCTGAGGGCGTCACAACGCTCGAGGTCAAATCCGGCTACGGGCTTGCGACCGATGCCGAACTCAAGAGCCTGCGCGCCGCGCGCAAGCTGGCCGCGCTTCGTCCGGTCGGCGTTTCCACGACATTCCTCGGCGCGCACGCATTGCCGCCGGAAATGAATGGCGACAAGGACGCCTATATCGACCTCGTCTGCAATGAGATGCTTCCGGCCGTCGCCCGTGAAGGCCTTGCCGACTCGGTTGATGTTTTTTGCGAGGGCATCGCGTTCTCGCCTGAACAAACCGCCCGCGTCTTCGATGCCGCCCGCGCGCACAACATTCCCGTCCGCGCTCACGTCGATCAGTTGTCCAATCTGCATGGCGCAGCGCTGGCCGCCCGGTACGGTGCCCTTTCCGCCGATCACTTGGAATACGCCGACGAGGAAGGCGCGGCTGCGATGGCCAAGTCCGGCACCGTCGCGGTTGTCCTGCCGGGTGCCTTCTACTTCATTCGCGAAACGCAAAAGCCACCGATCGATTTTTTCCGTCGCCACGGCACGCGCATGGCGCTGGCGACGGACTGCAATCCGGGCACCTCGCCGCTGACCTCCCTGCTGCTCGCCATGAACATGAGCGCGACGCTGTTCCGCCTGACGGTCGAGGAATGCATCGCCGGCGTGACCCGCGAAGCCGCGCACGCGCTTGGTTTGCAGAATGAGATCGGTACGCTGCAGGCCGGCAAATCTTGCGATCTGGCAATCTGGGATATCGAGCGACCGGCTGAGTTGGTCTATCGCATCGGCTTCAACCCGCTGCACGCACGTGTGTGGAGAGGACAATGACCGATGCGGTGACATTGCTTCCCGGTCAGGTCACACTTGCACAATGGCAGGCGATTTACAGCGGCGCCGCCGTTTCGCTTGATCCCTCGGGTCGCCCGGCGATCCAGCGCGCAGCGGACGCGGTGGCGAACATCGTTGCCAAAGGCGAGCCTGTTTACGGAATCAATACCGGCTTCGGAAAGCTCGCCAGCGTCCGCATCGACGCCGCCGACCTCGTCACGCTCCAGCGCAATATCGTGTTATCTCATGCGGCAGGCGTTGGCGAACCGACGCCCACAGGCGTCGTGCGGCTGATGATGGCGCTGAAGCTCGCCAGTCTTGCGCAGGGCGCGTCAGGCGTGCGGCTTGAAACGATTGATATGCTCGCTGCGATGCTCGAGCGCGGCCTCATACCCGTGATCCCGCAGCAGGGCTCGGTCGGCGCTTCCGGCGATCTGGCTCCATTGGCCCATATGACCGCCGCGATGATCGGCGTCGGTGAGATTGCATTCGCGGGCGAAATTACCGATGCAACGACGGCCCTCGCCGACGCTGGCCTCTCCCCGCTGACGCTTGCCGCAAAGGAAGGCCTGGCGCTGCTGAACGGCACGCAGTTCTCGACGGCTTATGCGCTGGCGGGACTGTTCGAAGCTGAGCGCGTATTCCGCTGGGCACTGGCCACAGGCGCGCTCTCCACCGACGCCGCCCGTGGGTCCGACGCGCCTTTCGATCCGCGCATCCACGCACTGCGCCGTCATCGCGGGCAGATCGAATGCGCCGACGCCCTGCGTGCGTTGATGGCGGGATCGAAAATCCGCGCCTCGCACCTGATCGGCGACGAGCGTGTGCAGGACCCTTATTGCCTTCGCTGCCAGCCGCAAGTCATGGGTGCGGCCCTCGATATCCTGCGCCAAGCCGCAACGACGCTGGAAACAGAAGCAAACGGTGTATCCGACAATCCGCTGATTTTCCCGGAAGACGGCACGGCCCTGTCCGGCGGCAATTTCCATGCGGAGCCGGTGGCATTCGCCGCTGATATGATCGCGCTGGCGCTATGCGAGATCGGCTCATTGTCCGAACGCCGTATCGCCATGCTGGTCGATCCAGCGCTTTCAGGATTACCGGCGTTTCTTACGCCGAAACCCGGCTTGAATTCCGGCTTCATGATTCCGCAGGTCACCGCGGCGGCGCTCGTATCGGAAAACAAGCAGCGCGCCTATCCGGCCAGCGTCGATTCCATTCCGACCTCGGCCAATCAGGAAGACCACGTCTCAATGGCTGCACATGGCGCCCGTCGGCTGCTGCCGATGGCGGAAAACGTCGCGCATGTCATCGGCATCGAGTTGCTCGCCGCCGCGCAGGGTTGCGATTTCCACGCCCCGCTGACGTCGAGTTCCGCATTGGAGCCGGTGCGCGCACGCATTCGCTCCGAAATCCCTCACCTCGATGACGATCGGCATTTCCACCCGGATATCGCCAAGGCGACCGCGCTCGTCCGCTCCGGTGACATTCAAGGCCTGACCAAAACGCCTCTTCCCTCGATTTCAGACCAAGCTTCATCCGCCCGCGCAGGCGCTTGACGAGAAGGATTCTAACATGGCCACAATAGATAACTCCCGCAGCATCAAAGCGCCCCGCGGACCGGAACTCTCCGCGAAGAGCTGGCTCACCGAAGCACCGCTGCGCATGCTGATGAATAACCTCGATGCCGAGGTCGCCGAGAAGCCGGGCGAACTGGTCGTCTACGGCGGTATCGGACGCGCCGCACGCGACTGGCAAAGCTTTGACCGCATCGTCGCGGCGTTGCGCGAACTTGAGGCCGATCAGACCCTGCTGGTTCAGTCTGGAAAACCGGTTGGCGTTTTTCGCACGCACAAGGATGCGCCGCGCGTGCTGATCGCAAACTCCAATCTCGTGCCGCATTGGGCGAATTGGGATCATTTCCACGAACTCGACCGCAAGGGCCTCATGATGTACGGCCAGATGACGGCCGGATCGTGGATCTACATCGGCGCGCAAGGCATCGTTCAGGGCACCTACGAAACGTTCGTCGAAATGGGGCGCCGTCATTACGGCGGCGATCTGTCGGGCCGCTGGATTTTGACGGCCGGTCTCGGCGGCATGGGTGGCGCACAGCCGCTGGCAGCCGTCATGGCCGGCGCATCGTGCCTTGCCATCGAATGCCAGCCGAGCCGCATCGATTTCCGCTTGCGCACGGGTTACCTCGACACGCACACGACCGATATCGACGAAGCTCTGACAATGATCGAAAAGTCGTGCGCAGAGAAGAAACCAATCTCCGTCGGCCTGCTCGGCAACGCCGCTGAAATCGTGCCGGAGTTGCTGCGTCGTGGCATCAAGCCGGACGCCGTGACCGATCAGACGTCCGCGCATGATCCGCTGAACGGCTACCTGCCGGCAGGCTGGACGCTGGCGGAATGGGAAGAAAAGCGCGCAAAAGACCCGAAGGCCGTCGAGGCCGCCGCCAAGAAATCCATGGCGCAGCACGTGCGGGCGATGGTCGATTATTGGAAGGCCGGCGTGCCTACGGTCGACTACGGCAACAACATCCGCCAGATGGCCCTGGAGGAAGGCGTCGCAGATGCGTTCTCGTTCCCCGGCTTCGTTCCGGCGTATATCCGTCCGCTGTTTTGCCGCGGTATCGGCCCGTTCCGCTGGGCCGCGCTGTCCGGCGATCCAGAAGACATCTACCGCACCGACGCCAAGGTGAAGGAGCTTCTGCCGGACAACGCGCACCTGCACAACTGGCTCGACATGGCGCGCGCCAAGATCAAGTTCCAGGGCCTGCCCGCGCGCATCTGCTGGGTCGGTCTCGGCGATCGCCATCGGCTGGGCCTCGCCTTCAACGAAATGGTACGCAAGGGCGAACTCAAGGCCCCAATCGTGATCGGCCGTGATCATCTCGATTCCGGATCGGTTGCCTCGCCGAACCGCGAAACCGAGGCGATGAAGGACGGCTCCGACGCGGTGTCGGATTGGCCGCTGCTCAATGCGCTGCTGAATACGGCGTCGGGCGCGACCTGGGTTTCGCTGCATCATGGCGGTGGCGTCGGCATGGGCTTTTCGCAGCATGCCGGCATGGTCATCGTTTGTGACGGCAGCGAGGACGCGGATGCACGACTGGCGCGCGTTCTGTGGAATGATCCGGCGACCGGCGTCATGCGTCATGCCGATGCCGGCTACGACATCGCAATTGATTGCGCCCGCGAGAACGGCCTCAACCTGCCTGGAATTCTGGGCTAATGCAGATCCTGCGCGCCAGCGATCATCGCGTCATGCCGTGGAAAAACGGCGGCGGCTCCACCACGGAAATCGCCGTTTTCCCTATAGATTCCGGGCTCGATGCATTCGACTGGCGCGTCAGCATGGCGACTGTCGCGGCCGATGGCCCGTTTTCGACGTTCCCGAATATAGATCGCACACTGTCCGTGCTGTCGGGCGATGGCATCGTGCTCGAAATCGAGGGCCGTGAAGCCGCGCATCTGACGATGCAAGGCGCACCGCTGTCGTTCCCGGGCGATGCGCCAACGATCGGCCGACTGATGGGAGGCCCTATCGTCGATCTCAATGTCATGAGCCGGCGCGGCCGTGTCGCACATCACGTCGTGCGTCACACTTCAACGCGCGCTGTTGAGATAAAGACGGCCGCCGACGTTACCTTGTTTCTCTCAAGGTCGGATGACCTGCGGATTGATCATCTCGGACAGCACCTCGTATTGGCGATCGATGATGTCATCCGCATCGAGGGCGCGGGCCACGTCGTGACGCTCGCGCCGGACACCGGCCAAGAAATGCTCTGCTTCGAGATTGCGCTGACGCACCGATAGTCGGATGCGCCATCCGTGCGGCTTGGTGCTCGGCAGTTTTGCGCCAAGGTTCCGTGCTGCTCTTTAGCTCTTGGCCTTTTCATCGAGCCAAGCACGGATGCGCGCTTCGTCTTCTCCCAACCCCGGTACGCGCGTATCCGCGCCGCGGGACATGGTCGAGAAAATCGCCGGCTGCTCCGGCACGCGAACATCCGCGCCATTCAACGTCGCGGGCCTGAACATCTGGCGCACTCTCGTGTGCTCCGAGTCCACCG
>JAEZBU010000240.1 GCA_023426855.1 Pseudomonadota bacterium
CGTTGTCGATCTGGACGACGACACCACTCATGCCGCGATAGGCCAGCGGCAGGAACACCACGATGTAGGCGAGAAGAACCGCGAACAGCGTGCCATAGAGCGGTATCGGCAGCGTCAGCACCATCCATAGGAAACCGAACGCAAAGATCAGGCGCGGGAATGCCTGCGGAAGCATCGTCACCTGCTCCAGCAGCTTGCGTCCGCCGCTCTTTGAGCGATGGACAGCGATCGCAATCAGCGTTGCGCATGCCGCACCGATGGTGCCGGTCGCCACACCAAGAATAAGGCTATTGATGATGGCTTGCCGGGTCGTCGGGAATTCGATGACGACGTAGTGATAATTCGCCAACGTCCAGTTCGCCGGATTGAAGCTCAGGTCACTGCTGGTTTGCAGCGACGCCAATAGCAGGGCTCCCAGAGGCAGCACCAGCGCGATGGCGACGTAGAAGCAGGCCAGGCCGAACAGGGGCCACTTCCACTTGCCCATGTCCATCTGCCGTGGACGGTAATTGCGACCCGAGACGACGACGTAGGATCGCCCGCGCAGGACGCGTTGAACAAGCCACACCGCGAGCGCCGTAATCAGGATCAGCACCAGGCCAAGTGCCGCCGCGAGCGGATAGTTCGGCGGATAGCCCTGCAGCAGGACGTAGATGGCGTTGGTGGCGACATAGAAGCGCGCACTTGTACCCAGGATTGCCGGGATCGCGAACGATCCGAGGATCGAAGCAAACATGAAGAGCGCGGCACTGAGAATGGCGGGCAGCATCAACGGCAGCGTGATTTTACGGGCTGTACGCCACTTGCCGCCACCGAATACCGATGAACTTTCCTCAAGTGCCGGGTCCATGCGCTGCATGGCGGCGCCAATGATCAGAATGGCGACAGGAGCCTCGAAAATCGCTTCGACGAAGATGATTCCGAGTGGCGTATAGATGTCGAATAGCGGCGCCGTTCCGCCGGTGATCCACATGTACGCGCGATTGATGAGGCCATCACGTGGCGCACCAAGCTGGCTCCAGGCGAGTGCGCCGACCAGCGGGCCGAGCGGATACGGAATGGCGACCAGAAGCTCGAACCACTTCCGCCCGGCGATGTTTGTGCGGTGAATGAGCCAAGCGAGGCCGACGCCGATCGTGATGCCGAGCGCCGTTCCCCCGAATGCGATGTAAAGGGTATTGCCGATCCAATCGAGGTGATTGGTCAGTTGTACGAAATTGTCGAAGCCGTATTCAACGGCCGGCAAAGCTTGCGGATCGCCGACGTTGAACGCGCTGGTTATCAGCAAAAATATCGGATACCCCAAGGCCCCGATGATGAGGACGAGGGGTATCCATACTTCCGGCCCGACGCGCGCCCACGAACTGACGCGCCCGGAGATCGCCGGTGTGGCGATCGTTTGATCTGTCATAGGCCGGTCATCTTATTCCAAATTGCGACGAACTTCCTGCGCATTGCCGGGTCCTGATACTCGTCAAACTTGGCCGGCAGCAGCAGCTTGGTGGTTGCAATGTTGGGAACGTGCTCGACCGTGACGTCCTTACGAGCCGACGGCGACCCCTGAATATCGTTCCAGGTTTGCTGGCCTTCCTGGGATGTCAGGTAGTCCATGAAAATCTTCGACGCGTTGGGCCGGTTCTTGCCGATGATGCCCGCGACCTGATTGACGGACGGCGTGCCGAGTTCCGGGAAAACTGCCTTGACCGGATTGTTGGCGCGCATGGCTTTGACGTACTGGAAGATACTGACGCGACCACCGATTTTAAGATTGCCGCGCTCGATATCCTGCTGGATCTGCGTCGAGGACGAGTACGCGCGCGGCTTCAGTTCCGACAGCTTGTCGAAGAAGTCGGCGGGCAGAACGTCTCTCATGACGAACCAGAAGGCGTAGGATGTGCCGGCCGAAGCGTTCTGGAAGCCGATCTGTCCTGCCCACTTCTTGTCGAGCAGATCGGTCCAGGTTTTTGGCGCCTCTTCGTCCTTTACAAAGCGCGGGTCGTACATCATCGGCCCGGCGTTGATGTAGTAGGATGTGTACCAGCCGGGCTCATCGCTGCGATACTCGGGACCAAACGCATCGATTTCCTTGGGCACGTAGCGCAGCAACCGGTCCTGCTTGCGCAGGTTCTCCATGATGCCGGTATCAGACGTCAGATAGACGTCACCACTGACGTTTCCAGTCCTGTGCTCGGCTTCCAGTTTGGGAACGGCGGCACCCGGCAGCAGGCGCTGCTGAACAGTCTTGATGCCGGTTTTGTCGGTGAAAATCTGAAGAAACTTGACGACGTCGCCTTCCTGATCGCCGTGCCAGACGACAAGCGCGCCTTCGCCCGCGGCCGCCTTTGCATCGGGAGCTTCAGTCGCCTGAGCGAGGGCGGCGCTGCGGGTGAAACTCAGCGCAGCGAGGCCGACGCCGGCCGACGCGAGAAGTTTGCGGCGATTGGTCGAGAATGAAAAGAGATTGCCCTTGGGCGCTTTAGGGTCTGACATGTTCAGTCCTCCCAGACTGCAGTGCGCGATTGCTCGCGTCTAATCGGAAGCTCTAATTCCGCGGCGATTATTGCTCATCACGCGGGAGCGTCAAGCCCAAGTGTGCATTCCGAGGACAAATAGTGAGAGAAAACTTCTGATCTGCGATCTATGATCTATGATCATTGATTGTTGTCGGGAGCTGTGAGAAGAATGCTGTCGCCTTTCGCACCGCGCAGCAGGTATTCTCGCGAGCAGCATCCGATGAATTTTGCACCGACTGACGAACAGAATATGGCCGTTGAGGCTTGGCGCCGCGTTCTGGAACGCGAAATCCGCCCCGTCACCGAGTGCCATCTGGATGCGCCATTTCCCAAGGATGTGCTGAAGAAGCTGCTGAGTGTTGCCAGCCAGTACGGTGTTGGCAGCGGCTGGGTTCCGGAGGACGGCGGAGGATTTGGGCTCGATTTCGTCACCAGCGGGCTGCTGTATCAGGAGCTCGCGCGGGTTTCGGCGGATCTCGCCGGCGCGGCTTTCGTTAACGAGGGTGCCGCGGTCAAGGTATTCAATGCCGGTTCTCCGGCGATCCAGGAAAGATATCTCAAGGGGACGATTGCCGGTGACTTGATTGGTTGCTCGGCGATCAGTGAGCCGAATGTCGGCTCTCATGTTCGCGGTATGCAGACCCGTGCGGTACGTGACGGCGACAACTATCGCATCACCGGCGAAAAGCTGTGGATCTCGAACAGCGCCGTTTGCGATTACGTCGTGCTGGTCGCGGCCACGGGTGAGCAGGAGTTCACGATGTTCCTGGTCGACCGCGAGGAGCATGGTTTCCGCACGGTTGAGGTCGAGAAGCTCGGTCTCAACGGCTGGTCGCTGGGTCAGATCATTCTTGAGGATGTCGTCGTCCCGGCCGGCAATATCATGGGCAAGCTGGGCGGTGGGCTGCGCGAAACCATGAAGGGCTTCGAGCGCTCGCGTTGCTTTATCTCTCTTGTTTCTCTCGGATTGGGGCAGGCGAGCCTGGAAGCGGCGATCTCCTACGCTAAGGAGCGCGTGCAGTTCGGCAAGCCGATTGGCGGGCATCAGCTCGTGCAGCAACTCATCGCCGAAATGGCGACGGAGCTGGAAGCATCGCGTCTTATGGTGTTCCGCGCGTTGTCACAGCTCGATCGCAATATCGGATCGAATGTCGAGGCGGCCATGGCCAAGGTGTTCACGACCGAGGCGGTACAGCGCATCACTTCGAAAGCGATTCAGGTGCACGGCGCATTCGGCATCAGTCGAGAGTTTCCGGTTGAGCGCTATTTCCGTTCCGCGCGCCTGCTGACGATTCCTGATGGCACGACGCAGATCAACAACCTCGTGATCGGGCGCAATCTGCTCGGTCTGGATGCTTTTGCATAAGCGCGCGTTACCATGATCGAACAAGACAAAATATCAGTCGCGGAAGTCGAGATCCTGGTTCTCGGCGGCGGAATGGCAGGAACGCGTGCGGCAGTTGCGGCGCGCGAAGCTGGCGCTGTCGTCGGCCATGCGTTTCTCGCGCGCGGTGCCTCGCCGTATGTGATCGGTGCCAATGTACCGCTCGGCGCGATTGATCCGCAGGACAGTCCCGAACAGTACATCAC
>JAEZBU010000283.1 GCA_023426855.1 Pseudomonadota bacterium
CCACCCACACACCCCCGCCCCCCCCGCGCGCCCAATTGGCCGCGCCCGGGGCTGCTCTACCCTTCGACCGGTCAGCGCATGTGACTACGCCGGAACCAAACGGCTCCGATAGAGCGTTCCAAATCCAGGGATATCGTCATCGATCCCGGCTAAGCGAAGCATGTGCCAAGCCAGCGCGTGGTTGCTCGATGTGACCGGCTTACCAATCAACGCTTCGGCTTTTTCGACAATGCGCGCAACCCGCAAAGATGTGCACGAAACAAATACACCATCGCAGTGCTCCGAACGCCCGATTTCAGCAATCGCATTCAGAATTGCGTCGGGAGAAATGCGCGCAACGATATCGTCGTCAGATTCGTTGAAAGACCCCATCACGGGTATCTCTAGACCGCGCTGCACCAAAGCATCTCGCAAACGCACATTTATTTCGCGAACATATGGCGTCAAAAGTGCGACGCGCTTCACACCCGTCGACCGCAACGCTGCGATCGCCGCAGTCACAGGATCTGTGACCGCAGCGTTCGGACGAACAGTGCGCACGCGTTCGGCAACTTGCGCCTCCCCGATCACCAGAGCGCCTGATGTGCAGGCAAATGCGACGACCGGCAGCTCGACCATGAATGGCAGGAGCTGCGTGGCGGGCGCAATGAGACCCTCCATTTCTTTCAGCGTTTGGGGGGTAATTTGAACGTCATTGTGCAACCGCGAAGCGTAGAGTGCGACGCCCTCAGTCGGCCAAACAGCGCGAAATTCATCCTCGATCGTCTGATCCGTTTCGAGCACCAGCAAGCCAACCGCGGCGCGGTTTCCGATGCCTTTATCCGTTGCAAAAGGCAGCTTCTCGAGATCGACTTTCAGGCTGGCGTCATGATAGCCAGACTGCTTCATTTGCTCATTCATCGGGCAGGTTCCGCACAAATGCTGATATTGACCATTGAGTAATTGATAGCCAATGATACCGGCGACCGTATCAACCGACAAGCAAACTGGCGCCCGCAAATGGGTTTGGAGGGAAGACAAAAGATGAAAAACCGTCGTAAGTTTTTGCAGGGCCTCGGCGTTAGTTCCGCCGCCCTGGCTGCGACTGCAGCCGCACCTTCGGCCTCGGCCCAAGCTCCTATTCGCTGGCGGGTAAATCACTTCTCCGGCGAAACCTCGATGTTCTACACGCACACGATCGTTCCGTTCGTCGAACGCATTAACCAGATCACGGCCGGTCGGCTTCAGATGCAGGTTTTCCCGGGTGGTGTCATTGCGCCCCCGCTGGAAGCCTATAAGTCTGTAGAAGACGGCTTGGCTGACGCCCTTCAATGCACGCCCCTGTACATCGTCAACCGCGACCCGGTTAACTCGTTCTACGGTGGACATCCTGGTGGCATGCCACCCGAAATGATGCTGCACTGGCTGTACAATGGCGGTGGCGAGGAGTTGCTGACCCAGCACCGCCGCGAGACGATGGGCATGCACTCGATCACATGCAGCATCGGCCCCGCGGAAATCTGGCATTCCCACAAGCCGATCAAAGTCGCCGCCGACCTCAAGGGCCTGAAGTTCCGCGCGTCGGGCGCCTGGGCACAGATCCTCAATGAGTTCTTCGGCGCTGCCGCGACAACTGTTGCGGGTTCGGAAGTCTACACCATGCTCGAGCGCCACGGCGTTGACGTGGTCGAATGGTCCGGCCCGGCGGAGAATTTGAAGACCGGCCTGCACAATGCTGCGCCATACGTCATCATGCCCGGCCCGCATACGAATGCGTTTATGTTCGAGTTGATCGTTCCGGTCGCCAAGTGGGATGCTCTGCCGGACGATCTCAAAGTTCAGATCAAGGCCGCAGCCAAACTCGCCACGCTGGACACGCTGCTCATGTGGACGACGGACGATATCGCTGCTCTCAAGAAAATGCGTGAAAGCAAGGTCGAATTCGTTCAGGCCGATCCTTCCCTCATCACGGACATCCGTGAGGCGGGTCGTGAATGGGCGAATAAGCGTATTGCCGAGCAGGAAGCCAAGGGCAACCCGTGGATGAAGCGGGTGTCGGATTCCTACTATGCATTCTACGATGATTGGCTGAAGAACGGCGCATTCCGTACGGTTGACTAAACTCACTCGCGCTTCAATCGAGGACACCGCCAGCCTATGCAAGCGATTGCAAATATCATTACACGTATTTCTACAGCTTGCGGCGCAGTTGCCGGGCTGGCGGCCATCGCCCTGATTCTCGTGACGATGTACGAGGTCATCTCTCGCTACGTGTTCAAGGCGCCTACGTTGTGGGCCTTTGACATCGCTTACATGCTCAATGGCGCCGCCTTCATTCTGGCGTGCGCCCTTGGGCTGCACAGAAACCAACATGTCTCCGTCGATATTCTCTCGCAGTTCTTCAGTGATAATTTGCGCAGGATTATCGAAGTCTTTGTCTTCACGCTGCTCGTTCTGCCGATGCTGAGCTTCATCTGCTATTCGGCCTGGACTGAAACGTGGAAGGCATGGGTGACCGGCGAGATTGAAGCGGTCAGCCCGTGGCGACCGAAAATATGGCCGTTCCAACTCGTGCTCTCGGTTGGGTTAACCGCACTTTGGTTGCAGGTTCTCGGGCGCATTCTGCATCGCCCCGAGGTCGTTGAATCCGCACATTGATTGGAACTACCCTGATGGAGAGCATTCCCGTAGCTGCCTGGATGTTCCCGGCCGCCTTCTTCCTGATATTCGCCGGCGTCCCGATTTCGTTCAGCTTGATGGTTACGGCCGTTGCATTCGCCATTCCGATCTTTGGCGACCGCGCTGGACTTCAGCTATTCCGTTTCGTCGGAAACGTCGCTTCGAACTACGCGCTCGCCGCCGTTCCCATGTTCATTTTCATGGGCGCCGTTTTGGAACACTCCGGCATGGGGCGCCGGGTTTTCGAAGCGATGAAAGTCTGGCTTGGCCGCTTTCCGGGCGGGTTGGGACTGGCCACCATGGCCATGTGCACGCTGTTTGCGGCTGGCACAGGCGTCGTCGGCGCAGTCGAGGTCATGGTCGGATTGCTGGCTATCCCGCCGATGGTCAGGGCAGGGTATTCTCGCACCCTTATTACCGGTGTCATCACCGGCGGTGGCTCGCTGGGCACCATGATCCCGCCGTCCATCGTGGTGGTCATTTATGCTTCGGTAGCCCAGATTTCAGTCGGCGATCTTTTGGGCGCGGTGCTGATCCCCGGCATTATCATGATCGGCTTGTTCTTCTGCTGGATCATAATTTACGCGATGATTTGGCCGGAAGGCGCGCCACGAACGCCTGCCGAAGAAATCGCGATGCCCTTGGGCGCCAAACTCAAGCTCACGGTACAGGCGATCATTCCGCCGATCTTGTTGGTGACGGCGGTCATCGGCTCCATTCTGAGCGGCATGGCTGCTGTTACGGAAGCTGCTGCGGTTGGCGCCGTTGGCGCAGTGTTGCTTAACATCGTCTACCGCGACTTTACCTGGGCTGGCTTGTGGCAAGCGACGATCAAAACTGTGCTGATCTCGGCGATGATCCTGCTGATCGTCACCGGCGGCACGATGTTCACCAGCATCTTCCGCCTGCAGGGTGGCGGCATGCTCGTCAATGATCTGGTGCGAACGCTCGAGCTTGGCTCGACGGGCCTGATGTTCCTGTTCCTCGGCATCGTGTTCTTCTTGGGCATGCTGCTGGACTGGGTGTCGGTGGTCCTGATCTGTATCCCGCTGTTTATGCCCTTCCTCGGGCCGGCAGGAATTGATCCGATCTGGTTTGCCGTGCTGGTCGTCATCATGATCCAGACGTCTTACCTGACGCCGCCGATGGCGCCAGCAATCTTCTATCTGCGCGGCATTGCACCGAAAAACTTCAAGACGCAGGAAATGTACGTTGGCGTGCTGCCGTTCATCGCCTGCCAGGTCATCACAGCATTCGTCGTTTTCGTCTGGCCATGGACGGCGCTGTGGCTGCCAACATTGTCGAAATGATCATCACGCGATGGTCACGCCGTGCTTGAGAAGTCGGCGGCAGGCATTAAGGTGGGGCAATCACTTTTGTCCCACCTGAGAAGAATACGGAGAACACATGTCCATTAAGCGCATCGATGCCGGACCGCGGATGAGCCAAGCGGTTGTTTTCAATGGCATCGCGTATCTGTCCGGTCAGGTCGCGCAGGCGGCGCCCGGCAAGAGCGTCGCAGATCAGACCAGCGCAATCCTGACGCGCATCGACGAGCTTCTGGCGCAGGCCGGCACCGACAAGTCGAAACTTCTGTCGGCCAACATCTGGCTGACCGACATCGGTACGTTCGACGAGATGAACAAGGTGTGGGACGCCTGGGTTTCGCCCGGCAATGCGCCCGCCCGCGCGACTGTGGAGTCCAAGCTTGCGGCTCCGCAGTTCACTGTCGAGATCGCGGTCACTGCAGCGATCTAGTCGGAGCAGTCCATGCGCATCGTGGTTCTCGGAGCCGGTATTGTAGGCGTTACGACCGCTTATGAACTGGCGTCCGATGGCCACGAGGTGGTGGTCATCGACCGGCAGGACAAGGCGGCGATGGAGACCAGTTTCTCCAACGCCGGCATGGTCTCGCCGGGTCATGCCTACACCTGGGCCTCGCCGCGCGCGCCCAAGATCCTGTGGCAGTCCCTGTTCCGGGATGACGTCGCGCTGCGGCTGAGGCTGCGTTTCGATCCGGCGATGTGGAGCTGGTGCTGGCGCTTCCTGAAGGAATGCACGTCAGAACGCGCCGCGATCAACACCGCACATAAAGTGCGGCTGTGCCTGTACTCGCAGGAACGCTTCGCCGAGATCAACCGTCGCGTCGCTCTGGATTACGACCTCCGCACCCAGGGCGCGATGTACATCTACCGCGACAAGGATCATTTCGATCGCGGTGTCGGCGCCATGTCGGTTCTCACCGATAACGGCGTGACGCTGCGCCCGGTGACCACGGACGAAGCGGTCGCCATCGAGCCCGCCCTGGCAGGTGACCAACAGAACATCGTCGGCGCGATCTACTGCCCGACCGATGAATCCGGCGACTGCCACAAGTTCTCGAACGCGCTGGCGGAGCATTGCGCTTCCAATCTCGGCGTCACGTTCAAATGGCAGACCGATATCACACGCGTGCTCACCGAGGGGCAGCGCGTCACCGGCATCGAAACCAGCAATGGGCGCGTTACGGGCGACGCTTACGTGCTCGCGACGGGCTGCTACAGCGCAGGTATCGGCAAGCAAATCGGCCTCAATCTGCCGATTTATCCCGTTAAAGGTTACGCCCTCACCGTTCCCGTCGAGGGCCACAATGGCGCGCCGAGCCTCGCTGGCGTTGATGAGAAATACCTCATTGCCTGGTCGCGCCTCGGCGACCGCATGCGCGTGACGGCCACCGCTGATTTCGCGGGATTCGACCGGTCGCTGAACGAGCGAGACGTCGCCCACATGCAGGCCACTATCCGCCGACTGTTCCCGGATGCGGGCAACTACGAGAAGGCCACGCGTTGGGCCGGCCTTCGTCCGATGACGCCGCGCGGCACTCCCATGCTGGGCGTATCACCAAAGAGCAACCTGTTCCTCAACACCGGTCACGGCCACATTGGCTGGACCATGTCGATGGGTTCCGCGCGCGTCGTTGCCGATCTGATCGGCGCGCGCAAACCCGACATCGACCTCAGCGGATTGACACTTGCAGATGCCTGAAACTCCTACCTGGTCCGCGGCTGAAGTTGCAGCCGACTTCGCGGCTTCCGCGTTCATGTCAGCTTTCAATTTGGAAGTGGTCACGTGCGACGCAAAGGCCGGCACCATCACCGTCCGCGCGCCGTTCCAACCAAGTGTCGAGCGCCTGCCCGGAACCGGCCAATGGCACGGTGGTCCGATCGCGGCACTGATCGACAGTGTCGGTGACTATGCGGCCGCCATCATGCTGGCCCGTCCGGTTCCGACCATCGACATGCGCGTCGATTATCTGCGCCCTGCCATCAACACCAACCTGCTGTTCCGGGCAGCGGTCCGCCGGATGGGCCGCACCGTCGCCATCGTCGATGTCGATGTCGTGGATGAAGCTGAGCGACTGGTTGCCATCGGACGCGTCGTCTACGGCGCAGCCCCACCGGCCTCCAAATGATCGGCAGGCTGGCATGAGCACCGAAATCACATCCGTGACCATCGATGCCTGCCAGTACTGCAACTGGTCGGAAACGATCTTCCGCCAACTCCGCGAAGGTGGCGTCGACGCGATCCACGTCACCATTTGCTATCACGAGGATTTCCGCGAGACGGTCGACAACCTGATCGACTGGAATATGAACTTCGCGCGCTACCCGGACCTCATCATGCCGGGCCGTTTCGCCAGCGACATCGATGCTGCGCGCGCCACCAACCGCACGGCCGTGTTTTTCGGGCTGCAGAATTGCTCCGCGATCGAGGACGACATCGGCCTCGTCGCGATCCTGCACGACCTCGGCATCCGCTTCATGCAGGTGACCTACAATAACCAGTCCCTGCTCGGCTCCGGCTGCTACGAGGCCGTCGATGCCGGCATTTCGCGCATGGGCCGCGAGGTGATCGCCGAGATGAACCGCGTCGGCCTCGTGGTGGACATGTCGCATTCAGGTGAGCGGACCTGTCTGGAGTCGATCGAGATTTCATCGCGGCCGACTGCCATCACTCATGCCAACCCGAAGTCTTGGCACGACGTGCCGCGCAATAAGTCGGACGAAGTTCTGAAGGCGCTGGCCGCGCGCGGCGGCATGCTCGGTCTGTCGCTATATCCGCATCACCTCGCCGGCGGCAGCACCTGCACGCTCGACAGCTTTACGGCGATGGTCTCCGATCTCGCCAATCTCATCGGTGCCGATCACATCGGCATCGGTTCGGATCTGTGCCAGGACCAGCCCGACAGCGTCGTCGAATGGATGCGCAATGGCCGCTGGACCAAGGGCCAAACCAACATCGGTCTCGGCAAGGCGGTGTTTCCCGCGCAGCCAGAATGGTTTCGCGACAACCGCAATTTCCCCACAATCCGCGCCGGTCTCGCTGCGCGCGGTTTCAGCCCGTCGGAAGTCGCCGGCATCATGGGCAATAATTGGTATCGGTTTTTCGAGAAATCCTTCGGGAGCCCCCAACCGACATGATCCGGAGCAGCGCGACATGAGCACGTCCATCGTCTTGAGTATCGATGAAATCACGCGGCTCGCGCGCACTGCCCTGGAGAAAGCCGGCGCCCGACCGGAAGCCGCAGCCAGCATGGCAAAGGCCATCGCGGCCGCCGAACGTGACGGCATAGCCTCGCACGGGCTCGCCTACCTCAATACCTATTGCGAGCATCTGAAGTGCGGGAAGGTCATACCGACCGCTGTGCCGGAGGTTGCACAGCCGGCACCGGGCGTTGTCACCGTCGACGCGCAATCCGGCTTCGCCCACCCTGCCATCGATGTGGGCTTCGCCAAGCTGATCCCACTCACCAAGTCGCAAGGCATCGCCACGCTGACGATCCGCAATTCCTATAATTGCGGCGTACTTGGCTATCACACCGAGACCCTGGCGCAGTCCGGACTGGTTGGGCTCGGCTTTACCAACGCGCCCGCCTCCATCGCGCCATCGGGTGGCACCAAGCCCGTGCTCGGCACCAATCCGTGGTCGCTCGCTGTTCCGGATGCCAACAACGAAGCTGCCATTGTCATTGACCAGAGCGCCAGTGTGGTCGCCAAGAGCGAGGTGATGAAGAAGTCACGCCGCGGCGAGCCCATCCCGCTTGGGTGGACACTCGGGCCGGATGGACAGCCAACGACTGATCCGGCCGTCGGCCTGAAAGGCACCATGGTGCCGGCCGGCGGTTATAAGGGGGTCGGCTCCGCGATGCTGGTGGAGATCATGGCAGCCTGCCTGTCCGGCGCGACGCTGGGCTCAAAAGCCAGCCCGTTCTCCGGCACCGCTGGTGGACCGCCCAAGACCGGCCAGCAGTTCATCGCCATCGCGCCGGATGCGACGTCCGGTGGAGCCTTTGCCGAGCGTCTGACCGATCTCGTCATGGCGATGACTGCCGAACCCGGCACGCACCTGGCAGGCGCAGGCCGCCGCACCGCCCGTGCCAAGGCGCTTGCGAATGGCGTGGCAATCGACAAGGCGATCTACGACACCGTTCAATCTCTGCAAGGCTGATTTCAAAAAGGGTGGGAAACATGCGAGCGAGTGAAACGGCCGGCTTCATGGCCATGAAAGGCGCCGGTTACTATTCCAAAGCGACGACCGGCGCGCGCGACGTCATTAACGAGGCCGCCCCGCTGATCCTGTCTGCTATCGACCGCATGAACCTCGCCAACGATCCGGGCACCTCGTTCCGCTCCGCTGATATCGGCTGCGCAGATGGCGGCACTTCGGTCGGCATGTGGAGCCGCGTGCTCGGCCATGTTCGCGCGCTGGTGCCGGAACGCCCGATCGAGATGTTCTACTGCGATCTGCCGCGCAACGACTTCAGCCAGGTCTTCCGCATGATCCACGGACAGACCGACGTGCAAAGCTATTACGGCCAGATCCCTGACGTTTATCCGTTTGCGTCGGGTACATCGTTCCACCAGGCGATTTTCCCGCGCGAGAGCCTCAACCTGGCGTTCTCGGCCACCGCTTCGCATTACATCTCCAAGGTGCCGTGCAACATCTCCAACCACGTGCACATGGTCGGCGCCAAGGGCGAGGAACGTGCGGCCTACGAAGAAACCGGCCGTGTCGAATGGGAACGTTTGTTGACCCTGCGCGCCCGCGAACTCGTGAAGGGTGGGCGGCTGTGCTACTTCAACTTCGGCATCGACGAGCAAGGCCGCTATCTTGGACATTCCGGCGGCGTCAGCATGTTCGATACCTTCGACAAGCTGTGGCGCGGTCTGGCCGACGACGGCATCATCTCGGATGCCGAATACACCGCGACCAACTTCCCGCAGGTCTATCGCACCACCGATCAGTTCATCGCGCCGCTGCAGGACAAGTCGAGCCCGGTCTATCAGGCCGGTCTGCGGCTGGAGCACGTCGAGTCCCGCCATCTCGTCTGCCCTTACGCGAAAGCGTTTGCCGAGCATCGCGATCCGGTCCGGTTCGCGCACGACTATATCCCGACCCTGCGCTCATGGGCGGAGCCGACGTTTGCCGCCGGTCTGTCTCAGGATCGCCCGGCAGAAGAACGCGCCGGCATTCTCGATGAATATTTCGGCCGCTACGAAAAGTTGGTTGCGGCAGCGCCGGAAGGCCACGGCATGGATTATGTCCACATCCATCTCATCTGCGTGAAGGAGTAATGGCGATGGCGGGCGATACGGCGGACACACTTGCACCGCTGCGCTCGCCGGATACCGTGATGCGCCTCGACCGGCTCGGCAGCGCACATCAAACCCGGCTCAGCTTCCTGCGCGCCCTGCTGCGCCGGATCATCCAGCAGCGCTGGCAGATCACCCGCCCGCGCTTCGACATTGATGTGCGCGGCGTCGGTACGGCTGTCTATCAGGTTGAAACTGCTGGGCGCACCTACAGCCTGGTCTGCTTCGGCCACGACCTGCCCGACGATCAACGCACCGATCGTGTCATCGCGGAAGCCTGGGACGCGACCTTCGCGCTGTTCGACGGCGTGCCCAGCGACGACGACATCGAACGCCTGCGCGCCAACGTTCCAAAGCAGGAAGCCGGCCGCTATCTCGACAGCGAACTGGTGCTGGCGCGCGCCAACCGCAGTGTTCGGTTATTCGAGCACGTGGTCGACGTGCTTTCCCGCGGAGAACAGCCGGATGCCGCCACCGTCGAGGCGACCGGCTATCTCATGCGCACCACCGCGGTGTACGGCAACGGCAAGTTCGGGATTGCCGACCGTGACGGCTTCTGCGCCCGCCCCGAACTCGCCGGTCCGTTCCGCGCCGAGATGCTGAGCGTCTATCTGATCCGCGCGTTCACGGTGGACCTCGTCGAGCACATGGCGCGCCTGCGCAATCCTGGCGCTGCAGTCGCCATCGCCCCTGCCCTGCGCCGCCGTCTCGGTGTCGGCAACGCCACCGGACTCGGCATGGCGCCATTCCTCGTTCGCCATCCAGTTCTGCTGCATCGCTGGATCCTGGCCCGTGAAACCGCGCTGGCCCGCGTGCGAGCGTTGCCCGCCGCCGCTGAGGCGACGCGTCAGCGCTTCGAACACGCGCTGGCATCCGGCAGGACGCTCGTCGCGCAATGGTCGACCGACGATCCGGTCCAGGCGCCACGCATCAAAGCGCTCGCGGAGGATCTGGCGCGTCTCGATTGCTTCATCAACGACGACGCGCCATTCGCGTGCCCATATCCGTGGCAGACCATTTACGAATGGGCGGAACGTACGCTGTCGCTCGAAGGCCAGGAGTTTGCGGCGACACTGCTCCTCGAACCGCATGGCGCTCTGGTCGACGATCTCGCCGACGAGATGGCCGCTGACGAGGCCGCGGATTTTTCTATCGATGGTGGGCAGCGCTGCGGCGCGTTGATGGCCGACATCCAGCGCGGCTATCCCTGGGCGTTGAGCCTGGACTTCGCCCAGGCCAACGAGACTGCGCTGTTCTGGTATGCCTCGGAGGAGAAGTTGGAGCCGCGCCTCGGTGTGCGTGCCGACGAGCCGGGCGCCGAACTCGAACAACCGCTGACGGTCGCCCGGGATGTCGCCGACCTCTATCGCGCTCTGGCACAGAGTTCCGCCGAGGAAACTGTCGGGCAGTTCCTGATCGCAGCACCGCAACATCGTCATACGGCACGCCGCGTACAAATCCTGACCCGCTATGCCTACGCAGAGATCCGCCAGAATTTGATCGCCCAGGGCATGCGCGCGGTCGACATATTGCGCTGCAAACTGGCGTTCTTCGGCGTCACCCGGTTCGATCCGCGCTCCGACAAGTGGCTGCGCATCACGCTATACCAGGGCGCGCCGTTTCCGCATGAGTTGCATGAGCGCGACTGGGACGATTGGATTTGGCTACAATGATCGTCTCGCTGAATGAAGTCGAAGGGCTGGTGCTCAAGGCCTGTCGCGGTGCGGGCACGAGTTGGGGTATCGCTGAGGATGCCGCCCAGGCCGCGCGCTGGCTGGCGACCCGCAACATCGACTGGGACCGCTCACTGCTCGAAGTCCTGAGGCAGCAACCAACGCTGTCCCGACCAACGCTGGTCGGTAGCGCGCTGGAGCCGGTCCGGTCCGGCCTTCTTTGCCCTCTGCATGTCGGCGCGGCGGTGTCCGATCTGGCGGGGCTACACCCTCGGCTCGCGATAGGCCCCGCCCTTGAGCCCATTTGGCTGCTGCCGTTCGCCTACCGCCACGCACGCCCCAGTCGTCAAGTTGTCGTGAGCTGGACAGACGGTTCCGCCCGGCTCGCGCCCGACAGCGACGCCTGCGATAGCCTTATCGCCGTCAGGCACCTCATCCCCCAGCCCATGACTGTCACTGTCGTGGAGGAAGCGGCTGCTCGGGCGACAGCCCGCCTGGCGCCGTCGGCCACGGGCGTGACGGTGGATCCTGAAGTCTGGCGCGCGTTGGATAGCCTGGCAGCCAAGACATACGTGCCAGCCAGCTTGCAGTCCCGGCTGGCGGGTGCCGGTGCCGGGCTGTCAGATAACGATTAGCCAACGGGCCGGACCTGCCGCAGTCGCGCATCCAGCAGAATCACGTCGAGAAATCCCGAACTTAGGCGGTTGCGGCTTGTACCCTTTTCTTATTCTTAATATTTTCCGTCAGCTTTACAGAAGTCGAATATCCGCGTAAACAAACAGCACGGGTAGGGAGACGGTCGCGATACCGGGTTCGGGGCGAGACCATATAACGAAACGCGACTTTAGCCGCCTTGGGTCAATGCGCTTATGCGACTGACGAAACAGACAAACCACGCGATCCGCATCCTCATCCACTGTGCCAGCGAAGAGGAGCTGGTCAAGGTTGCAGCGATTTCCGATCAGCTCGACATCACCCAGCAGAACGTGTTCAAGATCGTTCATCTGCTGACCCGCGCCGGCTTTCTCAAAGCGGTGCGCGGACGGCATGGCGGTGTACGCCTCGCCCGCGCGCCTGAGGACATCCGCATCGGCGACGTCGTGCGCGCCACAGAGTCAAGTCGTCTCGGGATCGATACGGAAGAGCAAAGCGACGCTGCGGCCACGCGCGCGCTGCCGATCAGCAACGTGTTGGATGATGCTCTGGAGGCTTTCATCAGCGTGCTGGACCAGCACACCCTGCAAGACATGGCCAAAAATGCGTCGGCAACCCCGAAGGTCAAACCGGACCAGCCGCAGCGGAAGAAGGTGCAGCGTCCAGCCGCAGCGACAACCACCGCGCGTGCTGGCACACGTAACTAGCTGCTGGCGCATTTTTTGCACGTGGTGAATTTCGTCGGTCAACACGACTAATCCGCCCGGCTGGCTGGTAGCGCGCAAAGGCTACTCACTTCTCCTATATGGATGGTGTGCGCGTTCAGAGGTTTAGTGCGTTGGGACTTGTACACACCATGCATGCGACCAGTACCAAAACCGCCATTTATGAAGGCTCGCGCCTAACCCGGCCGGCCTGGGGGTGTGCACGGTGATCATTTGTTCCTGCACGATGGTGTCAGACCACGACATCGAACGTGCCCTCATTGAAATTCTGTCCCAGCCCAACGCCCCGCTTCCCACGCCGGGCCTCGTCTATCGGCATATGTCGAAGACGATGAACTGCTGCAGTTGCGCCCCACTTGCCGTCACGACCATCTACTCAATCGTTGAAAAACTTGAGCGGGAAGGCAAAATCTGCCCCTGTGCATGCGCTTCAGCCAAGACAAGACTGATCAGGCTCGATATGAAACGAGCTGAGCGGTCAGCGCGCAGAATTGCGCTGGTTGCCGCCGAATGATCGGTTGAAGCGGAGACACGCACGCGAACGCGCGCGTTAGCAGGGAAGGAGAGGAGACGTGAAGGGCAAGACCGAGGTCATCAACGTCCTCAACGAAGCTTTGCATCTCGAGCTGGCAGCGGTGAACCAGTACTGGCTGCATTACCGGCTTTTGGATGATTGGGGCTACACGCTGCTGGCCAAGAAGGAGCGTGAAGAGTCGCTGGAAGAGATGGTGCACGCTGACAAGCTGATCACGCGTATCATCCTGCTCGAAGGCTTCCCCAACCTGCAGACACTGGCGCCCCTGCGTATCGGCCAGAACCTGAAGGAGGTCCTAGAAGCCGATCTCGCCGCTGAGTACGAAGCTCAGGCTTTGTACAAGGAGGGCCGCAAAATCTGCCAGGCCGCCGAGGATTACGTGTCCATGGATCTGTTCGAGAAGCTGCTCGAAGACGAGGAAGGACACATCGACTTCATCGAAACTCAGCTTCAACTGCTGAACAACATCGGTGAACAGAACTACGGCCAGCTCCAGTCGGCGCCGGCCAATGAGGTCGACGGCAAGTCTGGTACCTGATCATGCAGGTGCGAGGCGGATTAGTCCTCGCACCACATGCGCATCAAATTTGCATATGACTTCGACACGAGATTGAACGCGGCGCTCTGTCCGTCGCGTTCAAACATCTCGCGGCGCGCCTGATCCAGGTCGAACAGCAGCTCCCGCTGAGCCGCGCAGCGCACATGACTGCGCACCCACCCCGCCGCTACCAAACGCTCGCCACCCGTAACCGGCGCGACCCGGTGCAACGTTGTTGCCGGATAGACAAACAAGCTGCCTGGGGCAAGCTTGATCACGTCATCTCCGGCGGCTGTCATTAAAATCAATTCCCCACCGGTGTAGGATTCCGGCGAAGACAAGAACAGCGTGAAGGATACGTCGCTGCGCGCGCCGTCCATCACGGGTTCATCGGTATGCGCGCCATAGGCGTCCGAAACCTCGTACCGGGAAAAAACAGGCCCTAGGATTCGCTTGGGACGGGCTGCCAGTTGGAAAAGGAGATTTGATTGCAAACGCTCAACAATCAGATCTCGCAGCGCTTCAACAATTTCATTGTCCTCACGCGCCTGTTTGTTGACTTTGACAGCCTGCCCTGCCCACCCCGCACTGGCGCGACCATCGACGAATCGCGCACGATGCAGCGCAGCACGCGCGTCATCGACTTCGACAGTGCTCAGCACATCAGCAATGGACAGCATCATCGATGAAACCTCGCAATATCGTCATCCGATGCAATTCTACTCTTGTTTGATGCCGCCTATTGTCAATAATCAGTCAATGACGATAACGAGAGGTGGGCCATTATGATCTTGCACCGCCACCGTCTTTGGATCGGCTTGCGCACCGCCACGATAGCTGGCGCCGCTATGGCGACGAGCGTAGGTGTACAGACGAAAGCACAAGAGCATCAGGGGCACGCGCCGAAACCTGGTCCCGCAGCGCCGGGCATGCCAAACGCCCTGGCAGGACCACAGGCTGGCGAAGCATATCTGACGGACGGTGGACCGAAAGATACGCGCATTCGCATTTATCGCGACATCACGCTCATGCGGGGGCATCTTTGGGTCGGTGACGAGCTCATCAGGCAGGAACGCTGGGATGATGCCATCGTCCACTTCCTCCATCCCGCGGAAGAATTATACAATGTGATGGAGCGCTACATCAAATTGCACCGGGTGACGCCCTTCGATGCGGAGCTGAAGGCACAGGCCGAAGCGGTCAAGGCCCAGCGCAAAGGCGCTTATGAGCAGAGCGCCAAAGTCGTAAAGCAACGGTTGGATGATGCGCTCGCGAAATTCAAAACGTACATGCAGCCTCCAATAACCAGCTTTGCGGTCCGTACCGCCAACGAGGTGTTCAAGGTTGCTGCCGCTGAATACGAAGCCTCGATCGAGGACGGCAAATTCGTCAATCCAATGGAGTACCAGGACGCGAGAGGTTTTGTACTTGCTGCTGAAATGATTTACGTCGACTATTCGCGCAATCTTGAGAAGATCAACGAAGCCCGGCTCGGCGAAATTCGGGGAACAGTGAACGAGTTGAAGGCCGCATTTCCCTCGGTGATGCCACCGGATTCACCCGTGATGACACCCACAGACTTCAGCGCCCGCGTTGATCGCATCTCCGAATTGTCGACGGTTTTCTGGTAGTGGAACAATGCTGAGCTCTCGCTTCTGGCGCACGTTCTCTGCCTACGCTGGAGCATTTGCGTTCGGCTTTTGCGCCGTTGCCGTTCTCACCCAGTTCTCGAGCGTGACACCGGGTTTTGCGCAGTCACGAAAAGCTGAGCAGAAGGCCGAGCGACCGCGGCCGGTTAATCCGTTCTCCCGACCGACCTATCTGCCTTTTCCAAAGGATAATCCGCCCACGCCCGAGAAGATCGCGTTGGGTGAGCGTCTGTTTCATGACCGTCAATTGTCCGTCGACGGATCTGTGTCCTGCGCGAGCTGCCACGATCCGCGCCTGTCGTTTTCCGATGGCGAACCCACCGGCCAAGGTGTCGGCAAACAGCGCTTGATCCGACATACGCCGTCACTGTGGAACCTCGCATGGGCGCCCCTGCTCTATTGGGATGGTCGCGCAGGCAGCCTGGAGCTGCAGGCCAAATTCCCAATCGAACACCCGCAGGAAATGGGCGAGAACCTCGACAACCTCGTCAAACGGCTGAGCGACGCCGGCAGTTACGCTGCGGATTTCGCGAAGGCATTTCCTGAGTCCCCTGCTCTTACAGGCGAAACGCTGCTAAAGGCGCTCGCCGCTTATGAACGCACGCTGGTTTCACCGCCGACGCGCTTCGACCAGTGGATCGCAGGCGACCGTAATCTGTTGACGGTCGAAGAGCGCAAGGGCCTTGAGTTGTTTTCGGGGCGCGGCCGGTGCATCGCCTGCCACACCGGATTTGCGTTTACGGATTACTCGTTCCACGACATCGGCCTCAAATCTCAAGACCTGGGGCGCGGACCTATCCTTGGCGTCGACAAGATCAACTTTGCATTCAAAACGCCGGGCCTCCGCGAGCTCGCCTGGACTGCGCCTTACATGCACGACGGGTCTATGGCGACGCTCGAAGATGTTATTCGTCACTACGAAACGGGCGGCATCGATCGACCCTCGCGGTCTACCGATCTGCCGCGTGCGTTCAAGCTGACCGATGAGGATCGCGCGGCATTGGTCGCTTTTCTCATGACGTTGTCCAGCGAAACGGCGCCGAAGCCGTCGCGCGAAGACTGGGTCCTGCAGGGTCGCCCACCGCAACCGGCGAAACCGGTTCCTCCGAGCAATGCAAGCACCGTCAGTCAGAGAAACCGCACGTTCGCCCCGGGACACGTCGCGATCAAGGCAAGTCAGCCGCTGACGATTTTGAACGACGATATCCGCACCCACAATGTGCGCATTTTCGACCCTCGGATGGATTTCAATTCAGGCGCTCAGGATCCGGGTGAAAGCGTAACTCTGAAGTTTCCGGAGAAGGGATCGTTTGAAGCCTTCTGCGGAATTCACCCGCACATGCGGCTCAAGATCGACGTACGATAACGCGCCCTGATTTGCACCGGGCGCGTCGCGGTTTTGACCGCAACCGCGGTATTCGTTCCTGCGCAACCTGGCGCATCGCGCAACTATTGCTTGTAGCTTCCTTCGTAATCAAAGCGGGCAACTTCCTCGATCCCGCGACGAATGTCCCGGTCATCACCGGCGCCCCGCATAGTCGCTGAATGGCGCGCAACGACCTGTGCCATCTCTGTCAGCATGCGCCCTCGCGCAGCACTTCCCATGGCCAGGACAGTCAAAATCTCAGTGATGAAGCGCTCTTCGTGAGCCGCTTCTTCCTTGTAGTCTTGCAGCACAGCTTCTATGCGGCTCCGCAATTCGCGCATGTGATATCCCCCGTTTGATGGCGGGCACGGTGTCGCCCAACCCGATCCCGCCGTAGCAAACTCACCTTGCCCGATTCGTAGCGAGGCCCACAACCATTGGTTGACATTTCGCAGCTGCGATCGATGGGGTTGTGCTCAAAAGAGTGCGGCCGGTCTCCAAGGAAGACCGGCCGCCATCACAGTTTCACGGGTGAGACGGTGAAGGCCTCAGAACCACCAGGGCGCAACCGCCATGCGTTCCCGCGCCCGCTCCAACGCCTCTTCAGTCAGCCCGCCGTGCAGCGCCCGTTCATCGGCATACGCCAGCGATATCGCTGAGGTGTAGCCTTCGAAAATGCGCCCGATGAAGGTCAGGAAGCTGGCCATGACACTGTCTCCAGATGGGTACGTAATTGGGATCGTTTGGGGCTCGATTTCCATTCCCTCACGGCGCGTTGCGCCGCCCTGGGATTGGCAAACACGTGACCGTCCAACGCGTCGTAGGCTTTGACGCCGGCGTGAAACCGGAAGCCACGGTCGCCACTTTGCTTGACGACAATTCCAACCGTTTCCCCGGACGCATCCTCGAGTGTGTAACCTTCAGACATGAGTTCTCCTTCGCTGCCAAAGCAGCGTTCCAACTGTTGCAGATCTATCCGCGCGGAAACCGCGCCTGGTTCGGACCGATCAGCGACAACAGCAGGCGTGGAGACCAAAATGCCGGGACGCAAAGAGCAGCGCTTGTGAGGCTGTGCGTGTCATCTTTCAACTCCTCCGATAAGCGGAGCCCACGAAGACACTTCGTGGCACCTTAGCGTTTGATGACGCGGCGCAAGGGCGTTGCCGAAATCACCGCGATCGCGCCCACACAGGGCCCGACGACAAAACGCTAAGCGGTTCGCGCCCAATTCCAAACCAAGAGTTTCTGCGAAGCTTTTCAACAGGTGCGCAGGTTGTATCTGACGCGGATCTGAGCGTTGGGACCAGACTTCCGGGCGATTGTTCCAAACACGCGTCGCAGGCGCCCTTCAGTCGCGCCGCCCCAGTCCTGATCAGCGCAGGTTGCCTCGTCGATCTGGGTTGCCGCCACGCGCAGCGCGTTTACAAATATCAACAAGGCCGCACGTGCAGCATGGGCGAAAGACGAGCCGCCAGAGACGAATGAGCAAACCGACGGGTGAAAATCAGACCTATGGCGCCAACCGATAGCACTCGCACTTTCCGTCTCGGCGTGGATGTCGGCGGAACGTTCACTGACATGGTCGTCGTCGATAACAGCGGACGCATTGTGGTCCATAAGGTGCCAACCGTTCCCGCCGATCCGGCACGCGGTGTTCTCGCCGCCGTCGAAGCCGCGGCTGTCGCGGAAGGCGTCGACGCCACGACATTTCTCGGCCGCGTCACCTTGTTCGCGCACGGCTCCACGATCGCCACCAACACGGTCCTGGAGGGCAAGGGCGCCAAGGTTGGCATGATCACGACCGAGGGTTTTCGCGATTCCGTCGAAATTCGCCGCGGCCAGCGCGAGAACCCATGGGACCATCGCACGCCCTACGCGCCGGTGCTGGTGCCCAGATATCTTCGTTTGCCGGTGGCGGGCCGCATCGATCGCAATGGCAACGAACTGACGCCACTAGCAGAAGGCGACGTCGCAAACGCTGCTGCCGCATTTGCTGAGGAAGGCGTGCAATCCGTCGCGATCTCGCTGTTCAACAGCTACGTCAATCCGGTCCATGAAGAGCGCGTTGCGGCGCTGACCCAGGCTGCCCTGCCCGACGTCTCGGTCACGCAATCGGCCAAGGTCGCCGCCATCATCGGCGAGTATGAGCGCGGTTCCACCGCGGTGCTGAATGCCTATGTGGCGCCGCGCACGGTCGGCTATTTGCGGGCCCTCAACACCCGCTTGGCGGAGCTCGGTCTCGGCGTGCCGTTGCTGCTGATCCAGAACAACGGCGGCGCGGTCTCTGTCGAACAGATCACCGACAAGCCGGCCGCTCTGCTGTTGTCGGGACCTGCCGCCGCCGTCGGCGCGCTGCGGTTCTATGGCGAGGCCATCGGCTCGCATGATCTCATCTCAATGGAAATCGGCGGCACCAGTTGCGACGTCATCGTCATGGCCGGCGGCAAGGTTGCCTTCTCCGATCGGCTCGATATCGGCGGCTACACCTGCGTTCTGCCGGCAGTGGAAATCCACACCATCGGCGCCGGCGGCGGCACAATCGCCCACGTCGACAAAGCCGGCATGCTGCATGTCGGCCCGAAGGGTGCCGGAGCCAATCCCGGCCCGGCCTGCTATGGTCTCGGCGGCGAGGATCCGACCATCACCGACGCGCAAGTCGTGCTCGGCCGCATCAAGCCCGGTCCGATGGTAGGTGGAACGGTGCGGATCGACGCGGAACGTGCCAGGAAGGCTATCGAGGAAACGATCGCCAGCCCGCTCGGCCTGAGCATCGAGGACGCCGCAGCGGGTATCATACGGCTGATGGATCAGAAACTGCTGCATGCCGTGCAGCGGCTCTCCAGCGAACGCGGCCATGATCCGCGCCGCATGACGCTGGTCGCGTGCGGTGGGGCCGGTCCTTTGCACGGGGCGGCCGTTGGCCGCGCGCTCGGCAGCCGACAGGTCTTCATGCCGCGACTGGCCGGCACCTTCTGTGCGCTCGGCATGCTGCATTCCGACGTGCGTCACGACTATATGCGCGTGCACTTCGCCGACCTCGACAAGGCCGGCCAGATGCCGCTCGCCGATCTGTTCAGCGAACTGGAAACGCAAGCGCGGGAAACGCTCGCGCATGAGCGCTTCACCGGCGATGCGGTGTCGCTGATCCGCGCCATCGATCTGAGATACATCGGCCAGCAGTGGGACATCACCGTTCCTGTCGAGCACGGTTTCGATCCAAAAGCCATTCGCCGCGATTTCGAGGTCCAGCATGATCGCCTGTTCGGCCATATCCAGCCGGAAGGCATCATCGAGATCACCAGGGTCCGCGTCGCCGGCATCGGCCGCCTGCCACCGTTGGCCCATCAAAAGGTACTGCCTGGGAGTGGACCGCCTCCGGAGCCGTCCGGCACGCGCAAAGTTTGGATCTCGCCTGCGGCCAGCTGGCGCGACATCCCCGTCTATACCGCCAACATGCTACGGCCGGGCGACACGATTTCCGGCCCACTGGTCGTAGATGAAGCGACCACCACCATTTTCATCGGTGCCGGCGACACGCTGCGCGTCGACGCGACCGGCAGCTATCTGATCGACGTGAGCGGGAGCGCCGCATGACCAGCACCAATCCCGCCGCGCTCGATCCCGTCTCGCTGGCCCTCGTGCAAAACCGCCTCGACCACATCGCCTGCCAGATGGGTTGGGTCATGGTGCGCACATCGCGCAGCCCGATCTTCAATCAGTCGCACGACTTCTCCTGCTTCATCACCGACGGCGACGGCACGCTGGTCTCCCAGGCGGACGGCATTCCGATCCATACCGGCGGCGGCGGATTTGCGGTCCGCGCGCTGCTGAAGGTATTCCGCGGCGACATCGATCCCGGCGATGTGTTTCTGCTCAACGATCCCTATGCGGCGGGTGGCAATCACCTGCCCGACTGGGTGGTCGCACGGCCGGTGATCGTCGATGGCATATTGGTGGCCTTCACCTGTAATCGCGCGCATCAGTCCGACATCGGTGGCGGCGCGGCAGGTACCTATAACTCAGCCGCCAAGGAGATCTTCCACGAGGGGCTGCGATTGCCGCCGCTGAAGCTCAGCCGCAAGGGTGTGGTGGACGACGGCCTGTGGCGGCTGCTGATGTTGAACACGCGCACGCCGCATCTGCTCGACGGCGATCTGCGGGCGATGATGGGCTCGGCCCGCATCGGCGCCGAAGAAGTTGCCAGCATGGTGACGGACCTCGGCGTTGAGACCGCCATGGCGCACTTCGACGGCCTGCTCGACCACGCCGACCGCCGCTTGCGGCAGTTCCTGCAAAACATGCCCGACGGCGCCTACACCGCCGAGGAGCATTTCGACAACGATTGCTTTGAGCCGATGGATATTCCGATCCGGGCGACGCTGACCAAGAGCGGCGATACCCTGACGGTGGATTTCACCGGTACGCATCCGCAGATCCGCGGCTTCAAGAACTCGTCACTGGCCAATACGTATTCCGCCGTTTACGCCGGTGTCGCCTCGTTCTTCGACGTCGATCTGCCGCGCAACGAAGGTACCTTCCGCGCCATCAAGATCGTCGCCCCGGAAGGCTCGCTGGTGAACGCCAAGCCGCCCGCGCCGCTGACCATGTGCACCGTGTTTCCGGCGCATGAGATCATGCATATCGTCTGGAAGGCGCTTGGGCAGGCCGACCCGTCGCGGGCGCTGGCGGGATGGGGCAAGAACGCCTTCCCTATTTCCTCCGGCCGCGACGCGCAGGATCGCACCTGGGTCATGTACCACTGGGCGGGCCATTCCGGCGGTGGCGCCGCCAGGACCCGCGACGGCTTCAACCAGATGGGCACGATGATCACCCTCGGCGGTCTGACCCTTCCGAATGCGGAAGTCTATGAGCGCCTGTATCCAGTCTACGTCCGGCGTCACGAATTGCGCTGCGATGCAGGTGGTCCTGGCACGTTTCGGGGCGGCACCGGCGTCGACTACATCGTCGATATCCAGACGCCGTCAGAATTCTCGATGCGCTCGGAAGGAACATCGCGGCCGACCGGTTGGGGCACCCTTGGTGGACAGACCGGCGCGATCGGCAGCTCCGAGATCACCGAGGTCGGTAAGCCGCCGCGTCAGGCTCCGCCCTACGGGCTGCTGCCGGCTGAACCGGCGCGCCTGCATGTCTCGTCACCAGGCGGTGGCGGGGTCGGAGACCCACTGCTGCGCGATCCGGAGCTTGTCTGTCGCGATGTGCGCGATGGTTTGGTCAGTGTCGATCAGGCCCGGTCCGCCTACGGTGTCATTCTGGCCGCTGACGGAAAATCGGTGGATCCCGATGCTACGGCCGCATTGCGCGCAAGGCTCAGCAGGGCCGGCTAGACACGCAAATACCTAGACACGGAAATACAGCGAGACCGGTTTCGCGATTGGGTAATGCACCGCCCGGTGCCGGAGTATCTCGCCGCGCTCGACCAGCCGGTCGATGAGGGCATCGGCGTCAATGAGCGGGGTGATTGCCGACGCCCACCCGAACACTGGGCTCCGTCCGTCGGTTTATGGCGGGCGCCAATTCCGGTTATCGGCGGCCCCACATAGAATCGGCCCCGGAAGACAATGCCGCCGGAGCCGTCAGGTCAGTAAACGCCGGAGCCGCCGTATCATCGGCTCCGGCGCCAACTGCCACTACTTCGTGAGACCCATGACTTTCATCATCTCACCGATCTCGGCGTTATCCTTCTTCATGAAGGCAGCGAACTCGTCGGCGTTGCCCCACAGCCGCTCAAAACCGCGATCGGTCATGAACTTCTTGAAGCCGTCGCTGTTGTAGATCTCCTCGAAGAGAGCCGAATAACGCTTGGCAATCTCCGGCGGCAGGCCCTTCGGACCGACCATGCCGCGCCACACACCCTTGGCCGCATCCTTGGACCAATCGGAATTGGCGGCTTCCGTCAGCGTCGGAACGTCCGGGAAAAGGCCAGCGCGTTGCGGCGACATGAACGCCAAGCTGCGAACGCGGCCAGCGTCGATCAGCGAACGCGCTTCCGGCAGCGAGCACGACACGAAATCGATGCCGCCAGCGGCAAGATCGGTCATCGCGGTGGCCGCACCCGTGCTGGGAACCCAGCGCACGGTGTTCGGGTCAACGCCCAGAGACTTCAACATACCGGCCATAGCCAGATGCCAGCTTCCGCCCTGTGCCGTGCCGGACGCACTGAGCTTGCCAGGGTTGGCCTTGATGGCGGCAATCAGATCGTTCAGCGTCTTGTGCGGGGAGTCCGTACGAACATGGATCGCTGCCGCATCCGAGTTCATCAGCGCCAACGGGGTGTAGGACTCATGGGTGAGGTTGGTCAGCCCCATCCAGTGCATCATGTTGATTTCGAGTGTGATAAGGCCGATCGTATAACCGTCCGGCTGTGCCGTCGCGATGGCCGAATGGCCGACTACGCCATTGCCGCCGGTGCGGTTGACCACGTTGACCGGCTGGCCAAGCTTCGACTGCAGTTCAGCCCCGATATAGCGCGCCACGGCGTCTGTGCCACCACCAGCTGCCCAGGGCACGATCAGCTGAATTGGTCGATCCGGAAATGCCTCAGCCTTTCCGCCAAAAATGAAAACAATTGCTGCCAGGCTTGCCGCCCAGCGCAACCACTTGCGTGAACCCATTTGCATCCTCCCGAGACGTCCTCCCAGTGCACGATCTTTATCTTTGCCCTGGGGCTGTGATCGCGCATCTGTACCGCCGCTCATGTAACGGCGGCGCAGCGACTATATAGCAGCCTCTCGGGAAGTTGCAGTCACAGATCCTTTGCTACACGTTCACGCAAACGCGGTCGGCGCGTTGCACCCGCTGCAGGCTCCGTAAGGCCAGGCGTTTCAACGGCAGCGGGACCTTCCACCGGCTCCGCTTGCATCCAGGGCTGTGCCCGCCCCAGCTTCTCCACCAGGAAGTCCACGAAACAGCGCACACGCACAGATGTGTGGCGGGCTCCGAAGAACACAGCGAAAACACCCTGATGCTCGCCGGCGTGAAACTCCTCCAACAGCGGCACCAGCCTGCCCTGCTTCACATCCTCGCCGACCTGAAACCAGCCGAGCCGCGCGATGCCCGCGCCACTGACCGCGAGCTGACGCAGCGTTTCGCCGCTATTGCCGCGGAAGTTCCCCGTTACCGTGAACTGCCTCGTCTCGCCGTCCACCAGGAACGGCCACTCGTTGAGCGTCGATCTCAAGTTGTACGTCAGACAGTTGTGGTTGAGCAGCTCAGCCGGATGCTTGGGCGTGCCGTGTCGTTCCAGATAGTCCGGTGACGCGATCACCACACGTCTGTTGTCGCAAATCTTGCGTGCCTTGAGCGAACTGTCCTGCAGCGGCCCGACGCGGATTGCGACTTCGGCCTGTTCCTCGATCAAATCGACCACAGCGTCGCTGAGCGACAGGTCGAGTTCGATCTGCGGAAAACGGCTCAGGAATTCCGGAACCACCGGCAGGATCTGGTGCACGCCAACACCCATGGTGGAATTCACGCGCAGCCGTCCACGCGGCTGATCGAGGTGGGCCATAACCGCGTGTTCGGCCTCTTCGATCTCAGCGACGATCTTGACGCAATGATTGTAGTAGATCTCTCCTTCCGGCGTCAGCTTGAGCTGGCGAGTCGAGCGATCGACCAACCGCACCCCAAGCTGGCTCTCGATCCGCGACATCAGCTTGCTGACCGCCGAGGGGCTCAGTTTCATGGCCCGCGCGGCCGCTGAGAAACTACCCGCACCGACGACGCGAATGAACGCCTCCATGCGGCCGGCTCTGTCGTGCTCACGCTCTGCGCTGCGTGCGCGTGTCGGATGAATTCTTTTCACGGCCCCTATTCCCGCTTAGGCACTGGCACCCGCAGCACGTGTTCAGCAGACTGCCGCGCACTCAAATGCCTGATCAACGGCATAAAACCAACAAGGAGAACTGCCGCGCGATGAAGATACTTGTCACCGGCGCAACCGGCTATATCGGCGGATCGATCGCAACCAAACTGCTGGCTCAAGGCCATGAGGTCGTCGGCCTGGCGCGCAGCGATGACGCCGCAGCAAGCTTGCGCAAACGCGGTATCGAGCCGCTGATGGCCTCTCTCACCGATTATGGTCCGTTGCAGCAAGCAGCGCGCTCCGTCGATGCCGTCATCAACGCGGCGAATTCAGATAACGCTTTTGTCGTATTGGCTATTTTGCCCCAGCTCTACGGCACTGGGAAGGTCTTCATTCAGACCAGCGGCACCAGTGTCGTCAGCACTTACGATCAAGGTGAATTTGTCGATCGGGTGTTCTACGAGGATACGCCTTTCCAGCCGCAGCCGGAAAAGGCCACCCGCGTG
This sequence comes from Pseudomonadota bacterium, assembly GCA_023426855.1. Lineage (GTDB taxonomy): Bacteria > Pseudomonadota > Alphaproteobacteria > Rhizobiales > Hyphomicrobiaceae > ZC4RG25. Next base: position 24,759 of record JAEZBU010000283.1, read on the forward strand.
GCAATCGACCACCAGGTGCTGCGCTCAGCGCTCGACGGCGTGCGCTCGGTGGTCATCCGCCCCGGCTTGATCTACGGCAGCGGCATCGGCGTCTCCTCGGGCAGCGTGCAGATCCCGAAGCTGATCGAGGAAGCCCAGAAGGGCGTCGCCCGCCATATCGGCCGCGGCCTCAACGTCTGGTCCAACGTCCATATCGACGACGTCTCGGACCTGTTCCTGCTGGCGCTTGAACATTCAGCACCCGGCTCGCTCTACTACGCGGAGAATGGCGAGTCCTCGATGAAGGCAGCCGTTGAATCGATCAGCCGCATGCTCGGCCAGGGCGGCAAGACCCAGGACTGGCCGATCGCGGACGCCGCGGCAGTTCTCGGCCAGGGCGCGCATCTGACGTGGGGTTCAAACAGCCGTGTCCGCGCCACCAAGGCGCGCCGGACGTTGGGCTGGGATCCGAAAGGCCCAACTCTCGCCCACGAGATCGAGCACGGTTTCTACAAAGAGAAATACGGCCGCTGAGACGGCACAACGACAGAACGCAGACGACGGACGGGAGTGACGCATGCCAGCCTACGTGATTGTTGATCTTCAGGAGCTCACCGATATCGAGAAGATGGGCGCCTATCGCCCGCACGGCGCAGCCGCGGTTGAAAAGTTCGGCGGCCGCTATTTGGCTCGTGGCGGCAAGACTGACGGGCTCGAAGGCAGCTGGTCTTCGCAGCGCATCGCCATTCTCGAGTTCGCTTCGCTGGAACAGGCGCGTGCCTGGTATGACTCGCCAGAATACGTCGCGGCGCGGAAGATCCGCGACGGTGCCGCCAACATGCGCATGATCGCAGTGGAAAGTGTTGCCTAGGGAGGGCGTTTGACCGCGCCGCCTTTGAACGGCGGGCGGATCAAACCGGCAGAAATGGCTGCGACCCCGGTCGCAGCCATTTCTATTTCTGGCGGCAATTGATATGCACGCGCCTCGTGGGATTAAGCCTTCGCGTACTCTGGCGCGACGCCGACGATCTTGTCGTTCACCAAGCCCTCGATCGCCTCGTCGGAATGACCAAGCTCGCGAAGAATATCCACCGTCTGCATGCCGAGCGGCTGCGGCGGTGTGCGGATTTCAGGCGCGGTGCCATTGTAGCGGATCGGGTGGTTGACGAAGGTCAGCGGCGTGCCACGGCTACCCGGCACGGTCACGATGCCCTTCGTATGCTGAACCTGCGGATCGGCAAACACGGCCTCATAGTCATTCACCACCGAATGCCAGATCCCGTTCTCGGTGAACAAAGCGAGCCAATGCTCAGTCGGCTTAGCGGCCAACAGGGAGGCGACAACCTTCACCGCCTCCTCGCGCCGCGAGAACGACTCTGCATCCGGAACCATCTGGTCCTCGGGCACGCCAACCAGCCGCTGCAGCTTCGGCAATGAACCCAAGGAAATCGCCAAATGCCCATCCTGCGTGGCGTAGACGCCGTACGGCGCCTCGAAGTACCAAGCGCCCAGCGGATAGGGTTGGCGGATATCGTCCGGTTTCTCTCCGTTGGCATAGCAGGTGATCGACTCGGTCTGGATGTTCAGCGCCGCCGACAGCAGGCTGACGTCGATCTTCATGCCCTCGCCCGTCCGCTGCTTGTGCAGAAGGGCTACCGTCATCCCGGCAAAGTATAGCGCGGCTGCGTGATGATCGATGACCGACACACCAACCGCACGAGGACCATGCTCCGTCGACCCCGTGATCATCGCGATGCCGGACATTGCCTGGATAATCAGATCCTGACCTGGACGGTCAACGTACGGCCCATCCGCGCCGAACCCGGAACCGCAAGCGAAAATGATGTCCGGCTTGAACGTCTTGCAGTCCTCATAGCCGATGCCGAGCGATTCCATGACGCCTGGGCGGAAGTTCTCCGCGACGATATCAGCGCTGGCGATCAGCGCCTTAGCGATGGCCAGTCCGCGCGGGTCCTTAAGGTCCAGGGCGAGGCTGCGCTTGTTGCGGTTGTGAGCGAGAAACAGCATGCTTTCGCCGTCGACACGCTTCGAACCGTGACCGCCCCAGTTGCGCTGGAAGGCACCTTTCAGCGGCTCGACCGTGATTACGTCGGCGCCGAGATCGGCGAGGTATTGCACTCCGGCGGGCCCCATCAGGAAGTGATTGAAACTCACAACCCGGATCCCTTTGAGTGGCGTCATTCAGCGTCTCCCGTGTACAAATCATTGCGGCGACATCCTGCGCCG